>SLPW01000386.1 GCA_007131755.1 Myxococcales bacterium
GACGATATTCTTGCCCTCCTGAGGATCTTCCACCTCCTCCAGAGCGGTGATGACTTCGCCTTTGATCGTAAAATCGTCTTTCATCGCAAAACCTCGGTACTGGGTACTGGGTATTCGGTGAGGGGCACAGCGGCGCAGGGGCGTCGTCTTACCCACCACCCATTGCCACCACCCATTACCCACCACCTATCTACCCGTCGTTATCCTTTATTGGGACAGGACTCGTCGGTGCACTCGGCGTAAAGCTCGATCTTCTTTCGCCGCACCGTATAACTCATCTCGGCGACGATGGCTTGAATGCGCTCGTTGAGCTGTCGGTCGTTGAATTCGATGATCTTACGACAATCTACGCAGATGAGATGATCGTGTTGAGGATCCTGATTGTGGATCGGATCGTATCGCGTCTGGCCGTCGCCGAAGTCTTTGGGCACCGCAAATCCAAGGTCCACCAACAGCTTCAGTGTTCGGTACACCGTGGCATAGCCAATGCGCGGCAGGTGTTCGCGCACGTCCTCCAGTAGTTCGTCGGCGCTGATATGCTTGTCGAGCCAGAAGAAGCGCTCCACGATCACGTCGCGTTGCTTCGTCGATTTCAGCCCCTCTTCCTGGAGTCGCTCATAAAAAGCCTGGAGCGCTTCCTCCACGCGTTCATCTCGCTCCGATTCACTCTGCTGCGCCACTTCACTCACGACTTTCGGCCTCCGCTGCGGCTTTGAAACCCCTTTGGTTGCGGGCCTCCGTAGGACGTCACCGCTGGGGCGACGCCAACCTATATTCCGCTGTATAGTGCAAGCCCACTGCCCTGACAACACCGCCCCCTCAATGCACATTCCACCTGTGAGCACGGCCCTAGCGATCAATCCTGCCATCGCAGGATCGGACGCGTGTGATTATCCGGCGCCTGACCGATCTCCCAGACGTCACTGAAGTTCCACCCCGAGAAATTGCTCGACACCTCAAATTCTGTGTTCGACATGCCAACTCCGCCGCCCCCACTCGAAGTGGTTTGCGCCGTATCCTGGTCATAATAACAGTTTTGAATCGAACCGGAAGATCCCGAAAGGCCCGCGGCAAACCCGTGGTTCCCCGTTAATCCCCCGTCGACGTATCCACTGGAATAACTGTTGACGATCGTTCCACCGTCATGCTCCCCGACGAATCCTGCCGTCCAAGTGCCCCCGCTGACCGGTCCCGTAGAATAAGAATCGCGAATTATGCTACCGTTTCCGTAAGTATAACCCACGAACCCCCCGTTTTGGCTCTCATCGCCACCATCGACATTCCCACTTGCATAGCAGCCCTCGATTACGCCCGAATTCTCTCCCACAAATCCTCCGGATTTGCCCCATCTATTATCCCCGACGTCATCCACCGTTATGCTCCCCGTCGCATAGGATTCCTCGATGGTTCCCTCATTTGAACCCACCAGGCCCCCCACCTGAAAGCCGCCCTCCACGTCTGCCGTAGCGTGAGAATCAGTGATGGTATTCGAGCTGGCATTCCATCCCACCAATCCCCCCACACGCTCGATTCCGGTGACGTTACCCATGGCGTGAGAGCCGGAGATCGTCCCCCCGGTGCCGACGGTGTTGGTTCCGGCGAGGCCGCCCACATTGTTGGTTCCCCTGACGGAAGCATCGGAAACGCTATTCGTGATCGTCCCATCATCTCTATTCGCCCCCACGAGGCCACCGACAATACTAGAATCTCCGTTCACCACGCCCGAAAAACCAGAATTCGAGATCGCTCCCTGGTTTTGCCCCGCGAGGCCGCCCACTCGCAATTGCGTCCCCTCTACGGTGCCCGCCATGGACGTCCCGCTGATCACCCCTTCATTTTGTCCCACCAGACCACCGATAAACCCACGTCCATCCACAAAGCCGCTTCCCGACGAATCTTCGATGGTTCCCGTATTGATCCCGGCCAGCAACCCCACGTCATCCCCGCTGGGAAGAGCTTCACCGATCACGTGGACACCACTGATATTGCCAGCGTTACTCGCCGCCAGCCCAGCCACCCGATGCCGACCGACGACGTGGATGTCGTCCAACACCAGATCCTTGACCACACCGCTTTCCCCGATCTCGGCAAAGAGCGCTACATCGTTCCTATTCGTTAGCGAATTATCGAAGACGACCGTTAAATTCTCGATGCTATATCCGTCGCCGTCAAACACGCCGTTGAATGGTTCCACCAGGGTCTGCGAAAAGTCCTGGAACCGTCCGATGACAGAGAAATCCTCCACCCCTCCCATATCGATATCGTCGGTCATCCGAAACGAACTGTTGAGAAACTCCGTTGCTTCGTCTGCCGTTTCCGGATCGGCCAGCCGCACCAGATGAACCGGAGCACAAAGAAGATGCGGGTCTAGCTCCGTGCCAGATCCTCCGCCGAATGGTATTCCATCCAGCTCACAATGGGGAACGAAAACCACCACATCTCCCTCCATCTCCAAGGGAGCCTCCAGATGAAGCGTCTTTTCTCCAGGCACCGTGGAGGTCATCCAACATTCAGCTCGGCCATCGGAGTCGGTCTCCGTACAATCCTCATATTCATTTCCCTCTCCGCTGGCCCAGAACAGGGGAACCACTCCCACAACGGGATTATCGAATTCATCGGCAAGCGCGACGAAAATCGCAGCCTCCGTTTGTCCGTCGGCCAGCACTTCCTCTTCATCGGTCCAGATCGAGGAAGTGTCCGGGTGCGGCTGAGCGGCCACCACATCAAAGGGGTCTGAGTCCACGCCCCCCCCCGAATCTACAAACGAGGCCGTCAATTCCAGTTCCTGCCGGGCCTCGTAGATACGCAGATCAAAATATGCGCTTCCCGACTCGTTCGTCTCCTCCATCTGGAACGTATCACCATCGGAAAACTCTCCGTCACTGACTTCGATGCGAATCTCAACACCCGACATTTCAAGGCGATCCCCCTCCTCATCGTAAATTTGCAGGGCTACCGAAAATCTGTCTCCGGCGACTACCTCACTGGGCGGCTGGGTCTCGAATCTCAACTCCTCCGGCGTGGCCGGCGAATCTTCGACGACGTCAAAGCTGCGGGTCACCGCCTCAACGCCGACCAGCGCCTCATGGTCAGCACTGGCGATCAATTCATAGTCCGTCCCTGGCTCATCAACAGCTAGCTCGAAGGCCACTTCACCACCTTGATCGGTGGCCTGTGTATGCTCCATTTCTCCGTCGGCAAAGCGTTCCTGATTCAGTGTCACCCTAATGTCGACCCCTTCCAACTCGACGCTCTCCTCGTCCTCGTCCACCAACGCAAATCTCACTTCAAAGCTCTCGGAAACCTCCACCTGTGTCGGCGGCTCTCTTCGCACGACAATCCCTGCCAGGGACTCCTCCCCATCGTATTGCTCCCAGGTTCCCTCTTCACAGCGGATCTCCTCGTACACTTCCCCTTCGTGATCCTGCGGGCATGAGTCTCCCGGCGCGGGCGCCTCCACACAGACCGCTGCCAGGCAGGCCTCGTCATCCAGACAATGGTCGTGTTCCTCACAGTCGAAGAGCCATTCCTGATCCCCGCTGCAGCCCGAAAATGCCATCGCCGCTGCGACGATCGTCGCCATCACACACCACGCAATGGAACCAATTTCGTTGCTCTTCATCCTCGACCTCTCATCTACTTGCTAGATGCTCATGACGTCCGCGACACTTCACGCTCGGTTCATTCGCCCGTCGATCCGTCGTCGGTTGTAATCGAAAGCGCGCCTCCACCCCTAGCCCGGACTATTTATGAGGTTCGTCGCGAGACACAGCAGGGCCGCATGGACACTGGGTGATGACGACCGACGCGATGCAACGCATCGTGGAGGGAGAGCGACCTTAAGGGAGTGGTTCAGCGCCGGTGTCCATCGGCATCTGCGAAGTCGTAGCAGAACGGTCATGAATAGTCCGGGCTAGGGCACAATGGTGAAACGTAGCCCCTAAGTGTTATCATGAGCCCCATCGCGTTGCCAATCGAGTTCACCGCTCATCTAGGCTCAGGGCCCTCGACAGTCCTACTCTGGAACGCTACAAAAAACCCGCTATATGGTAGCAATCCCTTAACCCTGAACTCTAGTGACTCGGAGCGGCCGTGAACTTCGACGCATTATGTGTCTATTGTGGCTCCCGCCCCGGAACGGATCCCGCCTTTCGGGAGACGGGCAGACGGCTCGGTCGCTTGATGGCTGAGCGCTCCATCGACCTGATCTACGGCGGATCTGCAAAGGGAATGATGGGAAGTGTGGCCAATGCCGTCCTCGACGCCGGCGGAGGGGCGATCGGTATTCTACCGGAGGGCCTGGCCAGCCGCGAAAAGGCCCACACGGACTTGACGGAGTTGAAAGTGGTAAGCTCCATGCACGAGCGCAAGGCGTTGATGGAGCGACGAAGCGACGGGTTCATCGCCCTTCCCGGCGGCCTCGGCACCCTCGAAGAATTGTGCGAGGTCACCACGTGGGCGCAACTCGGCATTCACCGAAAGCCCGTGGGCATCTGCAATGTGGCGGGCTACTTCGACCCCTTCCTCGCCTTTTTGGATCACGCCGTCCGATGCGAGTTTCTCACCCCCCAACACCGTCGGCTCCTCATCGTCGACGACGATCCCCGTGCCCTGATCGACAAAATGGAGAGCTTCGAACCCTTTATCGACAAGATCTGGCTCGACGAATCTCAGATCTGAACTCCCCGATTCGATCACCTGACCTCTGTCCGTGAATTTGCGCTCAACCCGCCACGCCCACGCTATAGACGACAGCGGCGGCCACCCCATAGATAATATGCAATAAGATCAGGGCCACCGGCATCCCCACGCCCACATAACGCCCGAAGAAGCCGGGGGCCTGAAGTACCTGACCGCTGCCCATGCGTGGATGCAACGCCGGAAGGGCCCCCAACCCGGCGCCCACCACTACCCCGTGGGCCGCCCCGAAGACCGCTCCCCAGGCTGCTGCCATCCCCACCATCTGCACCACTCCCACGGCGGTCAATAAGATGGCATACACGATCCCGAATAGGGCCCCGAATCCAAAGTGGACCATCAGCCCCACCACGTAGACCGCCTTTCGACGCTCGGGGGGAACGAAGATCAGTCCCAGAATCTCCACCATATCCGAGCGAAGTCCCATCACCTTGCCGGCATAGATGGCCAACGTCATCAACGCCGTTCCAAAGATTCCGGCCAAAATCGCCTGGACCCACAGGATCTCCATGATGAACCTCGCCTTCGATATGGAGTCTTACCTACTTCCATAAGCTTCGCGCCAGCAGCCTTCACCGTTGCGATCGACGCAAAGCGGAACTCTTAAAATAAGCACGGACCATGACTCACCAAACCTCGACAATTGGCCCTTTGCGCCCCCTTTGCCCCTCCAGCTTGACCGGCTTTCAGGCCCGTGCTAGCGTCCGCCTCCGTCTCGTGGATTTCCCGCAAGTCTTTTTATAGGGCGCCGATGATACGCAACACACGGATTTGTGGACTGGCCATCTTGCTGGCCCTCTTCACCGCTTCCCAGGCCTGGGCCCAGACCGATGACGTTACCCCCGATGAGGAAGTAACCGTCGAGGAATCTGAAGAAGCGCCGGACACCGAAGAGGTCGAAGATCCGGACTTAGCTCAAGACGAGGAGGACGACGCCATCGACGGCGACGTCGAACCCGACGACGAGCAGCCCGAGGCCGACGATGAAGATCCCCCTGCCGATGAAGATCCCCCTGCCGATGAAGAGCCGCCGGCCGACGAGCCCGACTTCGACGAACCGGCAGACGATCTGGACGTCGACGACGACGATTGGCCCGAGGACTGGGACGACGACTGGGACGATGATTTCGAGGACTTTGGCGACATCGATTTTGCTCCCATCGATGAGATCGACGACGCTCTTCTCGACCGCATCACCCCCATCGCCACCTTTCCCTTCCTCGAGCAGGGCGGACACCTGAGGGTACGCTCCCAATTTCGTCGAAATTTCGACCTCGACACGGGCGGAACCTCTGCCGTGCTTCCCCCGGTGGAAAACGTCTTTCCCCAGGACCAACCGGCCGATCCGGAGACGAATCTCTTGTCCTCCGCCGACCTTCGTCTGCGGCTAAGTCCCACTCTTCACATCACGGAGAGTCTGCGGGTCCACACAAGCGTCGACTTGCTCGACAACGTCACCCTCGGCGCCGACCCTCGCCATAATTTCTTCGTCCCCGGACAGCCCTCGCCGGACCTTCGCCTCATGGACTCCAGCGCCGGCACGCCCTCTCCGATCCACGTACGCGCCGCTTACGGGGAATTGAGCACCTTCTTCGGCACCTTCCGGGCTGGCCGGATGCTCAACCACTGGGGGCTGGGCATCTTCGCCAACGACGGGGAGTGCCTGAGCTGTGATTTCGGCGACCAGGTCGACCGCGCCTCCTGGCAGGTCCGACTCTTCGACACCTACCTCACCGTAGCCTACGACATGCCCGACGCAGGATGGGCCCCGCGACAACCGGGCTTCGACTACGGTCGATCTACCCAACTGGGGCGCTTTGACTCCGCCAGCCAGTGGACGTTCACACTCTTTCGCGACACCCTGACCCGTCAGGAGCGTGAGCAGCAGGCACGCGACCTCGTCGCCGGCAACCTTGTATATAACGGCGGGCTTTATTTCTCGATGCGAAGCCAGAACGCCGATTTCCTCGCCGACGCCATCGACACCGGAGCCGACCAGCCCTTCGAAGACGATCAGGGCTCCTTCATTTATCGAGGCCTCCAGAATTATCACTTCTCGCCATGGGTCCAGTTCCAGTTGCAGCCCGAGCCCAATCACCACATCCGCCTCGAATTGGAGGGCCTGCTCACCTTTGGAAGTGTGGACAATGCCACGGCCGGACCGGTGGGCTTTGACACCGACGGCAGCCCATCGAACACCAATTGCTTCGACGACGACGAGCGCGACGGCACCTGCCGCATCGGCCCCGACGGCGAATCGACGGATACTTCCATTCTCCAATACGGCCTGGCCATGGAGAGCGAATTCAACTTCGGCGGACGCACCACCTTCGGCCTCAACGGAGGCTTTGCATCCGGTGGCGACGAGCCCAACTGGGGCTATCTGGCCGATCCCGTCGATCAGGTCGACTTTACGCGCTTCAACCCCGACTACCACGTCGACCTGATCCTCTTTCGAGAGGTCATCGGCACCGTCACAAACGCCTACTACGCCAACCCCTATATCAAATCACGATTTCTCGGCGGCGGCCTCCAGCGCGTCGAGGCCCGCCTCGACGCCATCGCCTCCCGGGCCTTTGATGCCGACGGTACACCGGGACAATCTGGATGGATGGGATTGGAACTCGACGGATCTCTGGCCTATCTCGACGGAGATTCCTTTACCGCCGCCGTCGACGCCGGAGTTCTCTTTCCCTTCGGCGCCTTGGACGCCCGTGAGGGCGTCGATCCCCTCAACGCCTATGGCCAGCCCGGCCCCTTCGGGGCAGACGAAAGTGCTCGCTGGGCCTGGACCCTTCAGGGCCGCCTGCGATGGGATTTTTAAAAAATAGCCCGATGGCGAGGATAGCGATCCCTCCATCGATGCTCCACGGCCGGAACCTGCATCTTTTCGCCCTCCTGGCTTTGTCCCTGCTCGTCTGTACTTCCTGCGCAAGCCTTCACCCTCCCGTCGACGCTCCTTCCGACGCAGAAGCAGTCGAGCTTCATCCCCACCGCGCCGATCCCTCGGGTCTGGCCATTCGCCTCCACGTCCAGGGCGCCCGTTCCGGCGACGAACTTCAGATCCTGCGCCACACCGAAGAGGGCGAGTGGATCGTCGCCGAAACCCTCTCTGTCAATCAGCCCCTGGCCGACGCCCTGGAAACAGGCCGGGTCGAGTGGCGCGATCCGCTCCCGCGGGAGGCCGCCTCCCTTCAGTATCGGATGCGGCTGCGTCATGGTGAGTTGACCGCGTCGTCCCCTGTCGCCGTGGACTGGCGAGGCGTGCCGGAAGCCCCCTCCCCTCGGGCAGAGCCCGTCGACACCGCTCCTCCCGCAGTACGACTGCACTGGAACAACCCATCTACTCACCGAGTCCACATCTATCGTCGCGATGTACTCCACGACGACGACTACACCCCACTTGCAGTGGTCGAATCCACCTCCGGAAATACCTTTGACGATCAGGGCCTCGAGCCGGCCGGGGTGTACTCCTACCGGCTGCAATTCGTCGATCGCACAGGCCCTTTTCCACGATATGGGAACTTCTCGGAGTCCCTATACGTATCGCTGCCGGACTGATCGCTTTCTCTTCCCCTCCCTTGGCGCCCCGCCTCCACTTGCCTATTCTAAGACCTCGATCGCAAGCCACCGCTTTCGCCTCCACCCCTTAGCCCCCGGGGCATCATGACCCAATATCGCGAGCGCTACGAACAGATCTACGGCCAACTGACCCGGGCCGAACTCCAGAAGGGATCGCGCGGCCTCGACGAACTCTCCCTGGGTCCCGAACTCTTCGGCCACGACCCCGAATTGTGGCTCGGCTTTTACACTCTGGAGGGTCTACGCACCGCTCTCGAGGAGTACGGACTCGTCGACGACCTGCGCCGGTTGGGGTTTGAAGAGCTGGACATCGAGATCGGCACCTCCGATCCGGACGAACAACTATTTCGACTTCACTCCACAACTCCCCCCGTCGAAGATCCCCTCGTGGAGTTGCTCGTACGCCGCGACTTTCTGCATCCACGTGCGCCGCTGGCCGATCGGATCGACCAGGCCCCCCTTCCC
This sequence comes from Myxococcales bacterium, assembly GCA_007131755.1. GTDB lineage: Bacteria > Myxococcota_A > Bradymonadia > Bradymonadales > Bradymonadaceae > SLJM01. The sequence goes on from SLPW01000386.1 coordinate 8,746, forward strand.
GTACTCACCGTCACCTGGCTAATGCTTCAAAATCCCTGCGCCCCCTTCAACTCCAGACGCCCCCCGCTCCCCGGACAGGAGCATCCCGGCCTCGGCGTCGGCCTTCAGGTCCTGGAGATGCTTCGAAATATCTGCCTTCGCCTCGACCTGGCGGCCCTGGTCACCGTCCCCTCCTATTTCCACAACGCCTTCTTTTATAGCGAGGAATTCTTTCACTTCGATCCGCGCCGACAGGGGACCTTCCTTGCCATTTGCCGCGACCTGATGCCGAAGCTGAAAAACGACGTCACCGCTGCCTCCTGGGCGATCTACTGGGAGATGGTCCGCGATCGCAACGCCGATGAAGACTCCCCCTTTCGCTGGTTTCACGAGTTGATGGTCGCCCCCGTCGCCGACGGTCTCGTCGACTACTTCCAGGCCTCCTCCTATCACCGCGACGTCCAACAATCGCTGACCTCTCACCGCTTCGATGTCGATCGCCAGGCCGTCAAAGACAAGATGCGCCGCCGAGGACTCCGTCCCTTCGACCCAGAAAAGATCCAGACCTGGATCAACACCTGATGGCTGCCGCATCGCCGGAGGTCACAGGGGAAAGATGAGCAGATCCCACAAAAACCGATAGGTCAAAAACAACACGATCGTCAGCACCGCCGCCACGGGGATCGTATACACCCAGGATTTGAAGATCTTCCAGAGCATATCCAGATTCAGGGCGTTCATCCCCCGCGCAAAACCCACGCCCATCACCGCTCCCACGATGGTATGGGTCGTGGAGATGGGCATTCCCAATTGGCTGGCCCCCAGGATCGTCGAGGCTCCACCGAACTCGGCGGCAAATCCCCGCGACGGCGTCAGATCGGTGATCTTGGTGCCGATGGTCTGGATGACCTTATAGCCGTACGTCGCCAATCCGATCGCGATTCCCAGTCCACCCAAGAGCAGCACCCACAATGGCACCGGCGCCTGCTGGGCCACCTGACCCGTATTCCAGGTCTCCACCACCGCCGCCACCGGGCCGATGGCATTCGCCACGTCGTTCGAGCCGTGGGCAAAGGCCACGAAACAAGCCGTCACGATCTGCAGATAGCGAAAGACCCTCTCCACCTTGGCGATATAGGCCGTGCGCTCCTCGTCTTCTCCGGGGGGTTCGATCTTGCGAATGAATCGAGACGCCACCGCCGAGATCAACCCCGACAGCACCACGGCTCCGGCGAGGATCTCCAGATGGCCGATTCCATATCCCTCCAGATCCACTCCCGGCAGGCCCTTGTAGACGATCACCAGAATGAGAACGAAGATCACCGGACCGATCAATACGGGCGACCATCGCTTGACGCTCTCCACCGGATCGTCGGCGTCGAAGATATATTTTCGGATCAGGCTATATAATAAAAACGCAAGGATTCCCCCCATGATGGGACTGATGATCCAGCTCGACGCGATCATCGCCAGAGTTCCCCACTCGATATGGCTCACTCCCACCGTGATCAATCCGAACCCCGTGATCGCCCCCACCAGGCTGTGCGTCGTCGACACGGGCCATCCGAAGGTGGCCGCCACATGAATCCACAGCGCCGCCGCCGTAAGGGCCGCCACCATCCCCAGCATGAAGATCACGTCCGTCTCCGACGACCCGATCAACTGCGCGTTCTCGAATAAGGCCGGATCGATGATCCCGCGCCGCATCGTATCCGTCACCGACGCTCCCGCCAGTACGGCTCCCGAAAATTCGAAGACCACGGCGATGATCACCGCTTCCTTAAAGCTGATCGCCCCCGATCCGACACTGGTCCCCATGGCGTTGGCGGCGTCGTTGGCGCCGATGCTCCAGGCCATATAAAACCCGAAGCCCAACACCATCCACAAGATGACGTTGTTCGGGTCCAGTATAAAATCCAAGCCCATTGGCCAAACTCCCTGTGGTACTACCTGATCCTACTCCACTGACAAATTTGACCCCTGCCTACTCGGACAAAAACAAGCGCAGACGATTGCCCATCCGCTCCGCCGAGTTGGCCATATCCCCCAACTCCTCAAAGATCTTATTCCACACGATGAGGCTGCCTGCTTTGATATCGTCTTCGATCTCGAACAACTTTCTGCCCAGCTCATCCTGGACCAGATCTGCTTTGTGCTCGAGCCGGTTTAGCTCGTCGAGCATCTCCATGACCCGATCGGCCTCCTTGCCCGCAAACCCCACCTCCGCCAATACCTCCAACCCCTCTACGACCTCCACGGCCTGGTGGACCGTGCGCTCCACCCTTCGCACCAGGCTCTTCAGAGGCTCCACCAATTCTTCATGGGGTTCCATTCGACGCAGGGTAAATAACTTGCCCACGTCTTCTGCCGCATCGGCCACGGCGTCCAGATTCGCCAATACCTCGAGCAGATCCCTTCGGTCCACGGGAAGAAATCGCGTCTTCGGCATATTGTCGCGAATGCGTGTCTTCACCACGTCCACCTCGTGTTCGAGATGACTGATGCGCTCGGCGATCGCCAGCACCTCGTCATAATCTCCCTCGAAGAAGGCGTCGAAGAGCTTCGGCACCTCGTCGGCACACTCCTTGACCCGATGGGCCATCTCGCGCAGATACGGAAAGGGACTCTCACTGAACAGACCAAAAAAAGAACGTACCATCATGAACTCTACCGCCTGAGTGAATGTCACTGTCGGTGTTTGGCTTGGCTTCGACTCGGAACGGGATTGCTGTCCTGTTCAACAGCCCCCGTGGACTTGGCAACCCCACACGAGGTTGATAAGAATTTCCTCGTGTCGTCGCGCAGCATAGAAGATCCCCCACTACTGTCAACGCCGCCCCACTATCAAATTATGGACCTTTTCCGTCATTGTTTCACGATCGTCACATTCGGCCTTCTGATCGCACTTTCTGCCTCGGTATGGGCCGAAGAGTCCGTCGACTTTCGCCCCCACTTCGATCAGGTGGAGCAATACCGCGTCACCTCCGATGGAGGGGTCGTGGCCGCTGACGAACCGCTGGCCTCCCAGATCGGGGCCGACGTGCTCGACGCCGGTGGAAACGCCGCCGATGCCGGCGTCGCCGCCATGCTGACCCTCAGCGTCACCAACCCGGCCAGCAGCGGCCTCGGCGGCGGTGGATTCTGTCTTTATCGCGACGCCGCAACCGAGCAGACCACAGCCCTCGATTTTCGCGAGACGGCTCCCGGCGCGGCCCACCGCGACCTGTACGCCGTCGACGGCGAAGTCGATCACTCTCTGGCTCGCCACGGCGGACTCGCCGTGGCCACCCCCGGCGAACCGGCCGGGCTGTGGTCATTGCACGGGCGCTTCGGAGAGTTGCAGTGGAGCGAGGTCATCGAACCGGCCCGCAAATTGGCCGCCCAGGGCCATCCCATCTCCGCACCGCTGGCAAACCACCTTCGCAATATGGAGGACACCCTCGACGACTGGCCCGAATTGCGACAGGTCTTCAGCGATGAAGAGGGACAATTATTGGAGGAAGGCGATATTCTGGTGCGCGAAGACCTCGCCAGAGCCCTCGCCATCCTGGCCGAAGAGGGCGTACGCCCCTTTTACGCAGGAGAGATCGCCGACGCCATCGTCGACGCCGTGCAACGACACGACGGCATCCTGAGCACCGAAGATCTCTCGAGCTACGCCCTGATCCCCCGCGAGCCGGTGGTCGGCGAATTTGAGGGATACGAGATCCACGCCATGCCCCCTCCCTCCTCCGGAGGGATCGCCCTCATCCAGGCCCTCAACATCCTGACACACCTCGACGCCGAAGCCGATCGCCACGATCCGGCCTATCTCCACCTCGTCGTCGAAGCCCTCAAGCACGCCTTCGCCGATCGCGCACACTGGCTCGGCGACGCCGACTTCATCGAGATCCCCACCGACAAACTTCTTTCCGACGAATACGCCGAGAAGCTCGCCAGCCGCATCGACCCCGACTCCGTCCTCGACACCTACGCCTACGGCACCACCCCGCCGGACCACGAAATGGCCGGCACCGCCCACGTCAGTATCATCGACGGCCACGACAATATGCTCGCCTGCACCACCACCATCAATACTCGCTTCGGATCCCTGGTCTTCGTTCCCGAATACGGCCTGATCCTCAACAACGAGATGGCTGACTTCAACGTCGAGCCCGGCGAACCCAATATCTTCGGCCTCATCGGCAACGAACAAAACGCCGTAGAGGCAAAAAAGCGCCCCCTCTCCTCGATGAGCCCCACCCTCGTCCTTGAAAACGGACGACCCGCCCTCTCCATCGGCGCCAGCGGTGGCCCCATGATCATCTCCGGCGTCTTCTTTGCGATCCTGGACATCCTCATCCACGACGTCGACCCCCTCGATGCCATCACCTCCCATCGCATCCACCATCAGTGGATCCCGGAGACCCTCTTCGTCGAGGCCGACCATCTTCCCTTCGCCGACGAACTCGTCGCGCGGGGGCACTCCGTCGAAGCACGCCGCATCTTCAGCGCCGTACAACTGGTCTTTCGCAACGACGACGATTGGATCGGCGTCACCGATCCCCGAAAAGGCGGCATCCCTGCTGCCCCCGACCCCGACCCCGACAGGCAATGAGGTAGTATTATGGAAAATCTCCAGGGTGGCACGCTCGCTTTAGAGCACCACTATCACCTCGACAAACGCCTCGACTCCTTCGGTCTCGTCACCGTCTATGCAGGAACTCAGGATCCCTTCGATCTCCCCGTTCGTGTGGCCGTCTACGGTGGACTGCTGGAAGCCGACGCCGGACCCGACGTCGCCGAGCGCATCAAGGACGCAGCCCATCGCTCCAGCCGCCTTCGCAGCCCGGGGCTTCTTGCCACCGTCGACTTCGGTGAAATCGAGGAAGGCGTCCCCTTTGTCATCGAGAGGACCGTCCCCGGACCTTCGCTGTCGGATCGAATGGAACAGAAGAGCGTCTTTTCGCCGGACCAGGTCGTCGAACTCGTCAGTCGACTGGCCCACGTCCTCCAGCCCATTCACGACGATCAACTCTATCACGGTTGCCTCAAGCCGGAGTGGATCTTCTTTCCCTCCGACGACGCTCCCATGGATCGGGCCTGCCTGGCCCACGTGGGAATCTCTCCCTCCATGAGCGAGCTCACCTCCATGGCGCAGGCCGTCTTGACCACCGATCTGGTCGACGCCTTTGCGCCGGAGAGCTTCGACGTCGCCGCCCGCGATCAGGGCGATGACGACGATCCTGCTCCTCGACCTCATCTCAGCGCCGCTTCCGATCAGTGGGCCCTGGCCTGCACAGCCTATCGCCTCCTCGTCGGCGTCCATCCCTATTTTGATGATCCCGTCGACGCCAGTGAAGGGATTCTTCGCATCAAGACCGAAGATCCGCCATCTCTGTCCGAGATGGGAATCGATGAAGAGATCGCTCAGGTCATCGATCGCGCCCTTCATCGTGACCCCCAGCGCCGATGGCCCACCGTCACCGCCTTCGCCCGCGCTCTCGACGAGGCTGTCCACGGTCGCGCCACTTCCGAATCCTCTGCTGAGACGGATTCCGATCCCGACGACGAATCGACCTCTCCCATTGTCCCTACCCCCCAGGATCTCGACGAGCCCGATCTCGCCACCGACGACGTAGAACTGGCCGGCCCGGGCCCCAGCGGCTATTTGCTCACCATCGCCCTGGCGGCACTGCTGTTGACGAATCTGGGCTGGTTCTTCGCCCTTTTATACGATCAGCCTGATGACGACGATCCCGACGAACCCTCCGTCGCCCAGGCCTCCGAACCGGGCGTCCTTCCCGCCGAACTCATGGGCACTCAGATTGATACCACTCCGACGGCGGCACAGATCGTCGAGATTCGATCCGACGGCACGGAGGCCCCCCTGGATACGACCCCCCTGTCGGTCTCGGAACTTCTCGATCAACGCTCGCGAATTGAGCTCCTGCTTCGCCAGCCGGGTTATGTCGATCATCGGCTCACCATCGACGCCAGCGAGACCCGCCAGGATATTCAAATCGAGCTGATCGCCGACAACGTCGACGGCTGAGCTCTTCATCATCTCTTCCCGCTGACGGTTTCCGACAATTTTTTTACAGTGTCCTTGACATTTTTTAATTCTGCTGTAATTTTGGGTGTGCATGGTCAGTTGTGACGGATTTGGTTCCACCACGGTTGAGATATTACAGTCACCATGGAATACAATCTGACCTGCTGCTGTTTTGAGCTATGAGTACCACGAGTTCGTAAGCGGCACCGTGCTCTTTCGTGTGCGAGGTAGGTTGCATCTTTTCACCATTCTTTCCTTCTTTCTTTCCTTATACCCTTCCAGGAATTCTCTTCAAATTCCTTCCGACTTACTTCGCACACGAAAGAGCACGGTCCCCGGACTGAGTCCCTCCAGACAAGACAATCGCTTCACTAGCAAGACAGCACCCGAACCGGCACCTCTTAAAGAGGTGTCGGTTTTTTTTGTCCCTCACCTGTCTCGCAACGGCTGTCTATCGGTCGCCTAGAAACTCCCGGTGCAACGCCTGCGCCGCCGCCTCCACCCCCTGCGAATCGACGACCCAGCTCAACCGATCGGGATAGACCACCAGGTGATGGCGATCCACATCCACCCCGTCGAGAGCGCGGCGACCCTCACGTGCCCAACCGCAGCGTCGACCGATCCCCCGTCCCACCACACTGACCAGCCCCGCCATGCGAACCGCCACGTCCTCACCGATCTCGATGAGGGACTGGCGAAAGGAGTCCACTCCGTGGACATCGTCGAGCGTCAAGAAGGCCCGAGCCGAATCGCCCGGCGTCCACTCCAGCACGGCGCAATCATGGTCGTCGAGAAAGGCCATCACCGCATCGGCGCTTGGCGACGCCTCCATCCACAATCCCCGCTCCACGTGACTGACAGCCACCGCCGGACATCCCTGCTCCACACGCTCGATCTCGTCCTGGTCCAGATCGATGCGTCGAATCAAGGTTCCACCGCGGCCGCCGCCGTAACTGCTGCGTGCATATAGTGCGATCTGCGCCCTCCGGGCGAACTCCACTGCCTCCTCGTTGAGCACTCTGGCCCCGCTTCGGGCCATCTCCTGCATTTCCTCGTAGCTCAGGCTCTCCAACTGATGGGCGTCGAGCACCACCCGCGGATCGGCGCTATAGACCCCATCGACGTCGCTGTAGATCTCGCAGGCTTCGGCCCCCAGCGCAGCCGCCAACGCCACCGCCGTGGTATCGCTTCCCCCGCGTCCCAGAGTGGTCACGTCGCGCCGATAACTCGCCCCCTGGTAGCCGGCGACGATCACGATCCGATCCTGGGCCAACTCGTCCTGAACCCGAAAGGGACGCACGTCCATAATCCGGGCGTTCGCGTGGCTATGAGTGGTGATGATCCCACATTGCGATCCCGTCAAGCTCACCGCCTGGTGTCCGTAAGAGTGGATGGCGATGGACATCAGGGCCATGGAGATTCGCTCTCCTACGGACAGCAACATATCCAACTCGCGCCGTGAGGGATCGTCGGATAACTCCTTTGCCATCTCCAGCAGATCGTCTGTCGTATCTCCCATGGCTGACACGACCACCACCAGATCGTAGCCCCGCTCTCTGGTGGCCACGATCTTTTGCGCCACCTTTCGGATCCGATCCAGATCCGCCAGTGATGAACCCCCGTATTTCTGCACCAAGATATGACTCATTCGAAATGGTCCGGACGAAAAAACCGCTCACCCCTCCTCGTCATCGCGTGGCGAGTCTTCCGAGGAGCGGAAACCCGGCGGCGAAGAATAAGAATATGGCTCCGGCGAACTGGCCGATGGCCAACAACAAGCCCATCTCCACGGCCAGACTGGCCAAAAAGCCCAGAAGGACGGTCATCCCAACCAGCCCGAATACCGCGGATTTCAACTTCGAGGCCATGGGGACCGGGCTGACCACCACAGCCCCCAGTCCCAACACGATTGGAGCCAGCAGTACTCCCGTCGCCGCCGCCCCGTCGGGCATCCCACCGGTGACCACAGAGAGGATGGCGACCAGCAGCAATACCAGGCCGGCCAGAATTCCCGATCCCATCTGCGCCAGTGCGACCAGGCGTTCCAGATCCGAACCCGCTTCTTCCTCGTCATCAGCGGAGTCATCCGTCGTCGCTGGCTGCGCTCCGTAATCTGCGGCTGGCTGCGCTCCGAAGTCACCGGCCGGCTGCGCTCCAAAATCTGCGGCCGGTTGCGCTCCGAAGTCACCTGCCGGCTGCGCTCCGAAATCACCTGCCGGCTGCGCTCCGAAATCACCGGCCGGCTGCGCGGCGTAATCACCGGCTGGCTGCGCTCCAAAATCTGCGGCCGGCTGCGCTGCGAAGTCGCCCGCCCGTTGAACTGCGACATCTTTCGCCGCCGGACTTTCGAGCTCTGGAGTCGGGCTCCCCAGCTCCGGCTCCAGGGGCTCTGGAGTCAACTCTGCCATCGGCGTCTGGTCCATCCCTCCAGCGTCCAACTCTTCCCACTGCACCTCCTCGACATCCACATCGGGGATCTCCGATTCGAACTCCGAAGCCGTCGCCGAGTCTCCACGAGGTGCTTCCGTCGATGTCGCCATCCCTGCACTGTCCTGCCCGATCTGAAAACGTGGTCCCGTCGAGGGAGGACGGCTGTCCGACGTTGACACTTCAGGCGTCGAATCGATCGAGGAATCTGTCGTCGCCTGGGGCGCGGCCACGGACTCCCGTGGGCGCTCCTCGTCACTTGCTGGCGTCTTCTTCTCTTCCCCAGCCGAGCCACCGGCGGGAAAGGATGTCCTCGCCCCTCCCAGTGCCCCCAATTTCAAATCTCTTTCATCCAGGCGGGGGTCACTACCGGAAGTCGAATCGGTATTCGACATCTGATAGGTCCCCGTTCCCAGCACTCCCGAGTCCTTCTGCTTTTCACGCCCACTCGTCGATTCGCCGCTATCGGACTTCGTCTGTCCCCGCCGCACGGAGCGAAACACTCCGCTCTGAGGTGCCGAAGGCCCTCCGAACTCTTTTCCCTTCTCGTCTTCGTCCTTCTTTGCCGTACTGGGCGCCCCAATCGGAGCTTTCGAGCTGGGCTTGGGCAATTGAAACCCCTTCGACGCCGACGACGAACCCAACACCGCCGTCTTCAGATCGTCATCCGGGGATTGATTCTTCTTTGCGCCGGGCTTCAGCCTTCCATCTGCCGGCGCCACCATTGTCTTCGCCGGTCCGTCGTCGTCCCAATCATCGCTGTCGTCACCAAAACCCATCTCGTCGAGCTTTGACAGCTCAGCCGCGCTCAGCGCCGCCGTCGCCGCATGCTCTTCTTCTCCGCCGTCATCACTGTGCCCCACCTGCATCGCCCCGGCCCCGGCCTCCTTGGCAGCCTCTTCCTCCAGGGACATCCCCATCAGCGTTCCAAAGCGCTGATCTTGGCCCCCGCTCGACTCCTCTCCCAGGTCCAAGCCGCTCAACGTATCCGGGTCGACGACCTTCGTCGCCCCCGCGTCTTCTTCGGGGCTGGAATCGTCGGCCACCCCCCACGCCGCCGCCGCGGAGTCCGCACTGTCGTCGTCATCTTCTTTGTTTGAAATCGTCGGCAGCCCGAAGGCCGTGGCCTTCGCCCCGCCTCTCGGCATACGTTTACTTTTCAAGGCATCGAAGACGCTCTTCGGATCTACCTGGCGAGTCGCCTCACTTGCTTTCTCATTTTCCTCTTCTTCGTCGCCGAATCCCTCGATGGAGTCGAAATCAAAGGGCAGCGAGTCCGCGCTGACCACCTCCGTCTTCAACTCCGGATCTTCCGTGACCTCTTCCATTCCTCGGTCCCCACCGGAGATGGGAAACCGAAACCCCTCCGTCGAGTCGACTTCATCTTCCGACTCCTCCGCCCCCAGCGCCGGCAGTCCCATCATCGTCTTTTTTTGGGGACGTACAGCGTCGAAATCGTGCCCACACTTCGGACACGACACGGCTTGTTTTGCAATACTGGCATTACATGATGGACAGACTTTCAATGGACTCTCCTTGGCTCCTGTCCCGACACTGCGATGATGATACCGCGCCTATCACCCCCGCCGCGACTCTCATTTCCACCCCCTTCTTCGGCCTCGCCGGGACATCCCGCGCAGGCTTACCCCGCGGCCAATTCGTCCCACCATAGGCACAGCCGGCGCCAGATGTCAAAACTTTTGAAGTTCGCGCGCTTGGCCAATCTCAGTTCCTCTCGATTCTGACGGAGGTCTCCGATCCGATGCGGCCCGGAGAAGAATCCTCCCTATCGTCAGGCCGGCGCCTCGGGCGAAAACTCGTCGATCAACTCCCACATCCCCGGCTCCAGCTCCGCCTGACGCAACTTCTCGAAGCACTGTCCTACCTTCTTCGCATCCACATGCTCTCCGAGACGCTCCAACTGATTGAGAGTCTCCTCCGATACGAAGCGCTCCGGTTCGTCGAGCAAGAACTCGGCATAGCTGTCGAAGGCGCTCTCGTATTGCTCGTCGGCAAACAACCCCAGTGACAACTCCTTTTGCATCCTGATTCTCTGTGCGGGCTCCATGGGCGTCGACAATTGCTCCTCGAGCCACTCCAGATAACGCCCATGCAGCCCCGAGGATTTGCTCAGTCGCTGCAGACCTTCCCAGGCCTTCTCTCTTCCCGGCTCCGGCCCCTCACTCTCCTTCCAGGCTCGCGCGAAAGCCCCGAATGCCGACGCCTTATCCCGTAGTTTTACTTCGTACAACATGGCCAACATCAAAAAGATCTGTTGACGTTCCTCGGGATCGGTGAACAGGCCCAACCCTCCCTCGTATAGCTCAACGAGCTTCTCCCAGTTTTGCTCCTTCATGTAGAGTTCGCGACGCTCGTTCAACTCGGTGATCCGCTCTGCCGGGCTCGGTGGAGGTACAGCGCCGCCGGCCTTCCCACCTGGTGCGGGCTTGTCCTGGTCTTCTGTACGTTTGCGATCGTGTTCACTGAGCTTTTCCAGACGCTCATTGAGGGCTTCCGTTCGCTTCGTCACCGACGACGCTCGCGAAAACCCTTCTCCCACCCCCTCGTCCTCTTCTTCTTGCGGCTCTTCGATTTCCTCATCCAACAGCACGACGGGCTCCGAATCCTCATCGGCCAATTCCCCCACCTCTTCCTCCTCCACCAACTCCGGATCGATCTCGATGATCTGGGTGGTGCGCCCTTCGCTCAACATCGGCACCTTTTCTGGCTCAGCCCCCTCTGTACCCGCGCCGCTTGCCGTGTCTGCAGTGCTCTCGAGCTTCTGGGCGATCTCCAATGCCTTGCTCTCGCCAGTGTCTGCGCTCTGCTCCGCCGCCTGTAATACCTCGTCGATCGCCACCTGGGCGGCTTCCGACGTCTCCACCAGAGACCTCCCCGTCGGTTTCCCATCTCCCATCACCGTCGTCGCTCGCAATTCGCGCGACGGCACCGTCGAGATCTGTGAATCCTCTCCGAACATGGGCCTCGTCTTCTGGTCACGGCCCCGCCCACCTCCTACGGCCTCACCGTGGAGCCGATAAGTCAACTCCGTGACTGCCCTCTTCAACTCCAGATACAGCCGTCCCGTATTTCGCATCTTTGACACCACCTGCGGCCGCAGCAGATCGAAGACCTCCCCCAGGGGGCCGAATGGATCGAGGCGTGCAAGACAGCGCTCCGCACCCATGACGAACTCCTCTGCCTCACCCGGCTCGATCTCCTCATCGCTCATGGAGGCGTCCAACATCCGGTTGACCTGCGCCGAAAGGGCCTCGATCTTCTCCAGGTCCAGCTCCCCCTCTTCGTCAGGCCCCGGCGCCCACGGATGGCGTACCGGACTCGCCATGCGAAAATACTCGGCCACCACGAATAGATGGAGCCCCGTATAGTAGCTCTCCCCCTTCGGTCCTCGCCAGGGAACGACCAGATCGCGGCTCGTCAACCGGGCCAGCTCAACCTCTTTCAACTCCAGGCCACACCGATTGACCAGGTTGAGAAATTTCCCGGCGTCCATTCGTCCTGCGCCGTCTGTCTCCACGGTATCCCTCGTTCGTTTCGCCCTTGGATGAATGCCAGCGGCCTCATCACATTCTCAGCCTTCAACTTCTTCCGCGCCATCATACTCACCACACCGGCTGCCTCCAAGGCATCCATCCATAAATTCGCGCAATAAAACGGTGGCGTAACTTCCCGCCGGAAGACCAAAATCAAACCGCACCACCCCCTCCTCTTCCAGCTCCCAGCTCAACCCGTCGACGTAGGCCGTCATCGGCCTTCGCGTCCCTCGGCCCCTTCGCCCGAAGCGCTCAAAATACTCCGCCTTCAGACCCATCTCTTCGACGACCTCTCTCTCCAGGGCCCCCGCTGACTTTCGGGCCAGCCCTTCCTTGCTTCCCGGCATGGGACCCGTAATCGCAATGGCGCCGGTTTCCAGTCGTCGCTGCGTCTCTTCTCGCTCTCTTCTATCAATCCAGAACCGCCCCCCCGTATCGACCTTCTCGAAGATGTCCCCGTCAATCGCCTCCTTCCACGTCCCCTCCACCAATCGCCGTGCGAGCACCCGATTGAACACCTCCGACTGCACGGCGCTGGCCACCATCTTTTGCATAAATCGCCCCTTTGGCTTCACGCCGTCGCGAAGCCACCTCCAGCCTACCTCCAGATTCTTGCCCCCATCGCCGAAGCGCTGCTCTCCGAAATAATTCGGCATCCCCTGGCTGCTCACCACCGTCGCCACCTTCTCCACAGCTTCTTTCAGCGCCTCCGCGCGCAGTGACGTCTCGCGCAGTCGCACCGAAAAGCGGTTGCCTCGCAGGTGTCCGGTGCGCAATTTGTTTCGATGTCGCGAGGTGGCGAGGATCTCGATGCCCTCACCAACCGCCTCTCCTTCTCGGGGGGGACGACGCACCTGTTGTGCCGGAAGCGACACCCACTGGCGTGTGATCGCTCGGCGGTCTTTGATCCCCGCCGTACCTACGTCGCCCGTTCCCACTCCAAAGTGCTCGGCGATCGCCTCGATCATCGATCGCCCGTCGACATGGCGCTTTTCGACGCGCAGATAGTAATGTGGTCCTTCACCGGAGGGTTCATAGGCCGGAATTTCATGGACGACAAAATCCTCGACCCGCTCCTTTAGACGCCCTCCGATGGCCGGCACGTCACTCGTCAACAACGGTCCTTTTACCGGTCTCGGCCACTCTCGATCCCTTCTTTCCTTCGTCACCTCAACCCCTCGTTCTGCTCGATTTTTCGATTCCATGACTTCTCCATCACCACTGGCCATACCGAATTCCGTCCAGCGCGCCAACCGCACCTTTCTGGACGCCCGACGCCAACTGGCCGCCCATATCGTCTGCGCACGCTCCGGACTCGACACGGCCGAACGCCTTACGGTCATCACCGACCGCTGGCTCAACCAATTGTGGGCCACCGCTCTTCCCCGCAAGCTGGCCCACCACATCTCTTTATACGCCACCGGCGGCTATGGGCGCCGAGAATTGGCCTACCACAGCGACGTGGACGTCCTCATCGCCGTGCACGAACCCGACATGGTCGAGGACGATCAATTTGCACTCTCCATGGAGCGCCTGATGGCCTGGTCGCGCCACACTCGTGTGCGGCTGAGTCACGCGGTCCGCACCTCCCGCCAGGCCCGCTGCGCCATCGACGACGACCTGCGGAGCGCCATCGCTCTGATCGACCTTCGTCATCTCGCCGGCCCCGATCGCGCCCATCGCCACTTTCGCCGCGCCCCACTTATCGAATATCTGCGCGGCGACGACGAGGGTCGCGCATTCGTCGAACGCCTCATCGACGGGCTTCGACGCCGTCTGTCACACCACGGAAAAACCGTCTTCCTTCTGGAGCCGGACATCAAGAATGGAGAGGGCGGACTGCGCGACCTCAACTGCATCCACTGGGCCGCTCAGGTGCGCTGGCAGCTCGACGCCCGTCACCAATCAAAGAATCCCATCGGCTGGACCGCCGCCCGCCGTCACGCCTACACCCAATATCTGGACGAATTGCTGGCCATCAGAAACCAGCTCCATCTGCTTCACGACCGCAAACAGGATCGACTCACCTTCCGAGATCAGGAAGCCCTGGCAACCCTCGTCGACAGCCCCGTCCCCGACGACGCCCAGGAAGCCCTGGACCTGGCCGGCAACGCCCTCGCCATCGCCGACGCCGCAGAGCACACCAAAGATCGCTTTGCCCTGCAGCCGATCATCGAAGAAGAGATGACCCACTATTATCGCCGCGCCCGCTCCATCGCCACCACCTGTGAGCGCTGTCTTCGACAGTGGGCCACCGCAGCCAATCCCCCGGCGAAAACACGCGGCCCCTTTCATATCGGCGGGGGCCAATTGGCCCTCGCCAGGGGCCACGAACTCGACGACGATGACCTCTTCGACGCCCTCCTTGTCGCCGAAGCCGAGGACCTCCTCCTCGATCCGCGCCTGGAGGCAACCATCGAATACCGTCTTCGAGCCTGGCCGCGAGGCGACGATCTGCCTTCGGAGCGCGCACGAAAGCTGTGCCAGATCCTGGTGGATCCCGATGCCTCCCCGCGCACCTCTCAACGCCTCCTGGAGTTGGGAATCCTTCCCCGCGTCGTACCCGAATTCGAACCCCTCCTCTGTCACGTCCATCACGATCTTTATCACGTCTACACCACGGATGTGCACTCCATAAAATGCCTGGAGGCCGCTCGGCAGCTGCTGGGAAGCGAGCCCGACGCCCATCCCCGCCCGGCCTTCGCCCGTATCGCCGCCGAAATCGAGGACCGAACCACCTTTCTCCTCGCCGCCCTCTTTCACGATATCGGAAAAAATCGCGGCGGGGAGCACAGCCGACGCGGAGCGGAGATCATGGCTCGCGTCGGACCCCGCCTGGGCCTGGACGCCGCCGGCACTCATCGCCTCCAACACCTGGTGCTTCACCACCTTCTTTTGAGCAATACCTCCCGTCGCCGCGACATCTCCGATCCGCATATCCTTGCCGAATTGGTAGATCGCATCGATGACCTGGAGTTTCTGAATCAACTCACGGCCCTGACCTACTGTGATATGTCCACCGTGGGACCAGACGTCATGGACGACTGGAACGCCTCGCTGCTCCTGCAGTTGCATCAGCGCTTGCGACAGCGACTGCTGGCGAAGGCTCCGGCCTCCATGCCCGTTGCGCCCTCGGCCGACGAAGATCGGCGCTCCTACCACCACCAACGCGTCGGCAACGCCCTCGACGACACCCAACCCCCGGCCCAGCTCAAGGCCTTCATCGACGGACTGCCCCTGGAACACCTGGAGAATTCGGACGAGCAATCCCTGCTTCGTCAATACGTCACCTATTGTGACGCCCTCGACAGCCCCAACGACTTCGCCGTCTCTGCACAGCCCCTTGCCGACCGTAGCGTCACGGAGCTCATCGTCACCGGTCCCGACGAGCCGGGAATCCTCGCCAGGATCGCCGGCGCCATTGCCAGCGTAGGCCTCAACATCATGAGCGCCGACATCATCTCCACCAGCGACGGATTCGCCGTCGATATCTTCCACGTCGCCCACTTCAACCCCCGCGCCGTTCCCCCCATCAGCCCTCGAGCCGTCGACTCCCCTCGGCGCCTCGATGGACTTCGGCAGCGAATCATGGACGTCCTGTGTCATGACGTCGACATTGACGAACTCCTCGAGCGCCGGCGCACCGAACAGCGCCTCGCCCCCCGACCCGTCCCCGCCGTCTCCACCCGAGTACGCGTCGACCCCCACACCAGCCGCCGCTTCACAGTCCTCGAAGTTCGCGCCCCCGACCAACTCGGACTGCTCTACACCATCGCCAGCACCCTCTTTCAATGCCGCGTAAACACCCGCGTCTCCCGCATTGACTCTCTGGGTCACCAGGCCATCGATACCTTCTACGTCGAGGACTTCGACGGCCGCCCCCTCACGCAGACCCGCATCGCCGAGGTCACCGCCTCTCTGCAGGACGCATTGGCCAATTTCTTGTCCTGACCCCCACTTCCCTTTAGCATCGACGCGCCGACGTCCCTCTCCACAACGGTAGAGATGGAGAGGTGCCGAATGAATTTGAGGCAAGGGAGCCCCCTCAACCACCCAAGGATCTCCGATGCAGATCGATCAAGCCATCGACGCCTACCTCACCCACCTCAAAGTCGAGCGCAACCTCTCGGAAAACACCCTCACCGCCTACGGCACCGACCTGTCCCAATTCGCCGAATTCTTCGACGACGAGGACTCACCGTGCCTTCCCGAGATCGAAGCCGTCGACGACACTGACGTCAGTACATTTCTCATCGAATTGACCGACTCTGGCATCTCGTCACGCACCATCGCCCGCAAACTGTCCACCCTAAAGGGCATGTTCAAATTCTTGCGCCGTCACCACCGCCTGGAACAGGACCCCACCTCACGCGTCGACGCCCCGGGCTTCGGAAAGCGCCTGCCCGTGGTCCTCGATCTCGACGAAGTGGAGGTCCTGTTGAGCGCTCCCGACCGCTCCAGCCCCGAGGGGTTGCGCGACTGGGCGATGCTCGAAGTCCTCTATGCCACGGGACTGCGCGTCTCGGAGTTGGTCAACTTGCTTCAGCGCGAGGTCGACCTTTCGGCCGGTTTCGTCCGCGTCGTCGGCAAGGGCGACAAGCAGCGCATCGTCCCCCTCGGTGAGGTCGCCATCGACGCCGTCGAAGAATATATCGAGCAGGCCCGCGGAGTCCTCCTGCACAACAAGGGCGGCCCCGGCGCCTCGCCAGCCCTCTTCGTCACCCGCCGCGGCGGGCCCATGACTCGCCAGGGGTTCTGGAAGAATATCAAGCGCTACGCCACGGAGTCCGGCATCGACAAATCCATCAGCCCCCACAAATTGCGCCACAGCTTCGCCACCCATCTCCTGGAGCGCGGCGCCGACCTGCGGGCGGTCCAACAACTCCTCGGTCACGCCGACATCGACACCACCCAGATCTACACCCATGTCGCCCGCCAGCGCCTCAAAGCCCTTCACGACCTCCACCATCCCCGCGCATAATTCACCCATTACCCATTACCCATCACCAGCCCTTCACCCATTACCCGCACTTCACCCATTACCCGCACTTCACCCACTACCCGCCCTTAATCGTGCCCGACACCGACAACACCAACGACGACGTTCCCCCGGAACTCCAGCTCGATCTGCCCTCCTATACGGGCCCCATGGATCTGCTCGTCGATCTCATCCGTGAGCACCAGATCGACATCTTCGACATCCCCATCTCCCTCATCACCCGCCGCTATCTGGCATATATCGAGCATCTCGAGGATCTCGACCTTCAGGTAGGCGGAGAGTGGCTGGAGATGGCAGCTACTCTTGTCCATATCAAGTCGAGGATGCTCCTGCCCGACGAGCCCGACGACGACGAAGAGGAGGGGCCGGATCCGCGCGACGAGTTGGTGCGCCGCCTCATCGAGCACCAGCTCTTCCAGTGGGCCGCCGAGCGCCTGCATGAACGCCCCCAATTGTCGCGCGATTTCGTCATGGCTCCCCCTCGCGCCGAGGAGGAGCGCCGCACCATGGGCCCCCCGAAGCTCCGACCCGCTACCCTCTCCGATCTCGTCGACGCTCTGCGGCGCATCATCGAAGAGCGCGGCGACGACGAAAAATGGGTCTACGAGATCACCCGCGAAGAACTCTCCCTCAAAGGCGTCATCCTCGACATCTCCTCCAGACTTCGACGTCATCCCCGCATGGAGTTCGCAGAACTCTTCGACAGCGTCGATGTGACCCGTCACCGCATCGTCACCACCTTTCTGGCACTGCTCGAGATGACGCGCCTGGACATGATCCGCCTCTTTCAGCCCCGCCTCGACGATGATAGACCGAATACCATCATCATCGAGCGAGCCGTCATTGATATTGTCGACGTCAGCCAATCGCTCGACTTTCCGGACTTTGACTCCTGAATTTCTCCCTGCGATGAACAAGCCCGACGTCCGCGCCATATTGGAATCCCTCCTGCTCGCTGCCCGCGAACCGGTGCCGCTTGAGCGCCTGCAAACCGTTCTTGACGACATCGAACCCGGGACGGTCCTCGAGGCCCTGCGATCTCTGGAGTTCGAATACGCCGGCCCGGCCCGAGGCATCCACCTCGTGCGCGTGGCCGGGGGCTATCAATTTCGCACCAACCCCGACTTCGGGGACCGGATTCGCATTTTTTTGGAGTCCGAACCGGTCCGCCTCTCCCCGGCGGCCATGGAGACTCTGGCCATCATCGCCTATCGTCAGCCGCTGACGCGGGCCGAAATCGAGGAGATCCGAGGCGTGAACTCCTCGGGCGTCCTCAATACCCTGCGCGAATACCAGCTCGTCGAGACCATCGGTCGCCTCGACGATATCGGAAAACCCCATATCTACGGCACCACCGACCGCTTTTTGGCCTTCTTCGGCCTCGACGATCTCAGCGACCTCCCGACCCTGGACGAATCAGAGATGCAATCCCTCATCGACAGCTTCGAAGACCTGCCCACAGAGGACCTCGAGACCCCCGACGACACCGCCGAACCCGTGGAATAGGCCCACGGACTCTCTCGTTACCGCCAAAAACACGCCAATCACCAAATACCCACCACCCATCACCCATTTACCCACCACCCATTCACCCATCTACCCACCACCCATTCACCCATTTACCCACCACCCATTCACCCATCTACCCACCACCCATTAACCCCCTACCCACCCCATGACCAAACCGATGCGCCTTCAGAAATTTCTGTCCAAAGCAGGCGTCTGCTCCCGCCGAAAGGGAGAACAGGCCATGCGCGACGGCCGCGTCCGCGTCAACGGTGAGGTCTGCCGAACCCTGGGCACCAAGGTCGACCCCGCTTGTGATCGCGTCGAATTCGACGGCCAGCCCGTCACCCTTCCCGACGCCTTCGTCTACGTCCTCCTCAACAAGCCCACTCGCTATATCACCACCCTCGACGATCCCCGGGGACGGCGCACCGTCGTCGATCTCCTACCGGACAACCTTCCTCGCATCTGGCCTGTAGGACGCCTCGACTGGGACAGCGAGGGCCTATTATTGATGACAAACGACGGAAAACTCACAAATCTCATCACCCATCCCTCCCACGACATGCCCAAGACCTACGCCGTCAAGGTCCGCGGCCTGGTGCGCGAAGACTCCCCCGAGCTCGAGCGCCTGCGACAGGGGGTCGAACTCGACGATGGCTACGTCACTCGCCCCGCTCAGCTCCACGTCACCCGTGATAACGGACGCAATACCTGGCTCGAGATCGTCATCCACGAGGGCAAGAACCGCCAGATCCGACGCATGTTCGACACCATCGACTACCCCGTAATGACCCTTCGACGCATCGCCATCGGCCCTGTGCGCATCGACGGACTCTCCTCCGGCGACTCCCGCCATCTCACTCCCGAAGAGGTGGCCGCGCTCTACGATCAGGCCGACGCCTCCATGCCCGATCGCGCCAACACTTCTCCGGCTTGATCTGGGAAGTGACCGGGAGCGCTTTTTGCGCGCCCTCGATAAGGTTTCCACATTTTTCACACTTCTCCCTTGACACCTTACATCGCCTGCCCTATCTTCCTGCGTCCCTTGAGGGGAGAGGGCTGCACAAGTAGTCCTCCGTGTTGCGGGGTGGAGCAGCCAGGTAGCTCGTCGGGCTCATAACCCGAAGGTCGCAGGTTCGAATCCTGCCCCCGCTACTAAAGAAAGCGCGCCAATGGCGCGCTTTCTTCGTTTCTTGCCTTCTTTCCTCCCCCCTCATTCGCGAATCTTTTTGCCCGTCTTCAGCAGCCACATCGCCAGGGCGCCGAAGATGAGATTCATCGCCACCAGCAACACCACCCCGTGCCATACCGGCACATCGCTGACCCCTACCATCCCGTAGCGCACCCCGTTGACCATATAGAGCACCGGATTGAATAGCGACACCGTATCCCAGGGCTCGGGCAACATCTCAATGGAGTAGAACACGCCCCCCAGAAACGTCAGCGGCGTGATCAGAAAGCTGGGCAGCAAGTTGATATGATCGAAGTCCTCTCCCACAATCGCGATCACCAGCCCTACCAACGCAAAGGCCGTGGCCGTCAGAATCATGAACAACAGCGCCACCGGTACGTTGTATAGAACCCCCGCTCCCATCAACAACGCCACTCCCCAGATGATCCCGCCAATGAGCATCGCCCGTACCACCGCTGCCAGAATATAGGCCGTCATAAATTGGGTATATGTCAGCGGCGTCACCAACAGATCGACAATCGTGCCGTGAATCTTGGCGATGAATAAAGAGAAGGCGGAATTGATATAGGCATTCGTGATCAGCGCCAGCATCACCAATCCGGGCACCAGAAAATCGACGTAAGTCACCC
The DNA here is from genome assembly GCA_007131755.1 of Myxococcales bacterium. Taxonomy (GTDB): domain Bacteria; phylum Myxococcota_A; class Bradymonadia; order Bradymonadales; family Bradymonadaceae; genus SLJM01. The sequence continues at coordinate 29,069 of SLPW01000386.1, forward strand.
CCTGAATCTCGTCGAGCCGATCTCCCAGCGAATAGCCGAAGACCAGAAAATAGAGCATCGTCGTGACCACCGGGCTGATGACGGTCTGCCAGGCGATGGTCGCAAAGCGCAAGATCTCCTTGTAGAACAGCGTCCAGGGGCCGGTGAAATGCCTCTTTTGTGCCTTATGCACCAACCTGGCTATGCGAAGGCGCGCCGCCTCCTCAGCCTCCGGCGGCGGGCTCCCGGCGACCCCTCTCTTTGCATCTGCCTCCCCTCTCATCGCTCACCTCCCGCCCCGTTTCGACGAGTATCCTCTTCCAATACGGTGCGAAAGATCTCCTCCAGCGAACTCCTTCCTCCTTCCACGCTACGGATTGTAGCTCCTCCTTCGACGAGGCTGCGCAGCAATCGATCCACCTCCAATTCTCCCCCCTTATCCTCGACCCCGCCGTAGCGCAGCCGCAGACGCCGATCGTCGAGGGCCTCCAACTCCAGATCGCCGAAGCGCTCCACCCACCGGGCGGCTCCTCCACCGCCGAGTTCAATATCGAGGTGGCGGTGCCCCAGCTTGTCCATCAGCGTCTCTCGAGCATCCACTCGCAACAGCCGTCCCCGATTGATGATCCCTATCCGATCCGCCAACTCCTCGGCCTCCTCCAGATAATGCGTCGTCAACACAATGGTCATCCCCTGGCGACGCAACTCCTGGACGTAGCTCCACAGATCGTCTCGAAGCTCCACGTCCACGCCCGCCGTGGGCTCGTCCAAAAACAGCAGCGCCGGATCGTGCATCAACGCCTTGCAGATCATCAATCTTCGCTTCATCCCACCCGACAGCCAACGAGTATTCGCATCCTGCTTCTCGTACAGATCAAATTGCTTCAACAACTCATCGATGCGCTCCGGCGACGGCTTCTCTCCGAAATACCCCCCCTGAAATTCCAGCACCTGACGCACATTGAAAAAGGCGTCGTAATTCAACTCCTGGGGCACCAACCCCACAAGTCTACGGGTGATCCGATAGTCGCGCACCACGTCGAACCCGGCTACGTCCACGGAACCCTCAAATTGCGAGATCAGCCCCGTAATGCATCCGATGAGCGTCGTCTTCCCCGCCCCGTTCGGCCCCAACAGCGCAAAGATCTCCCCCGGGCGGATCTCCAACGTCACGTCGTCCACCGCCCGTAACTCCCCATAACGCTTCGTCACCCCCTCGACCCGAACCAGGGCCTCCTCCGTATATCTCTCACTCATAGCAGGCCATACTCCATTTTTACCCTCCATCAAACCGGGGGCGGGAGAATGCCAGAGCCCTCTCGATACCACAACCGCGCCTTCCACCACCCACCACCTTCCACCTTCCTTACCCGCCGGGTGTGATCCACCTTGATCGGTTGTAGGACTCAACGTGGTCGAGGTTACACCCTGGCCCTGGCCCGATCCCTGGCCCCGGCCCGATGTTGCTTCGCGTCGGCGAACGAGGTTTGGGCCAAAACCATCCTCAGGAGAGAGGAGCAAGAACCGAAAAAGACAACAGCAAAGGACGGGCCAGGGCTTGGGCCGGGGCCCGGGCCAGGGAACTACTACCGACGGAAACCGATCACACCCATCCCACAAATTGACACATCCGTTCATTCGTTGATAACTTGTTGCAAAATAATTTGCTTTCACACTGAAACCAAAACACAATTGCTCGCTCCTCACCGAGCGAGGCTGGTTCGTCGGCGCGGAGCCGGCGCTCGACACTGATGGAAAACGGTACCCTCCAACCTGGCGTGGCTTATGTCGAAAGAACGAATTGGCGAACTTCTGGTCCGCGAAAACCTCATCTCTCCCTCCCAACTCAAGCAGGCTCGTGACCGCTCCCGACGAGACGGGAGTCGACTGGGCTATGAGTTGACACGCCTCGGATATGTCGAAGAGGGAGATCTGACCTCCTTTTTGAGCCGCCACTTCGGCGTCCCCTCCGTCAACCTCGGCGATATTCAGATCCCCGAAGAGGTCATCAACCTCATCCCCGCCGAGGTGGCCGAGCGCCACCAGTGCCTGCCCATCAACCGCTCCGGCTCCACCCTCGTGGTCGCCATGGCCGACCCCTCCAATATCTACGCCATCGACGACCTCAAATTCATGACCGGCTATACCATCGAGCCCGTCGTCGCCAGCGAGAGCGCCCTCGAGGAGGCCATCCACACCTATTATAAATCCGGCGTCGACGACTCCATTCAGGGCCCGGACTTCGACTACGACGATATCCTCGACCAGATGGAGCTCGACGAGGATATCGACTACGTCGACGAAGAAGCGATGGCCGACGTCAACGATCTGGCCCAGGCAAGTGAAGACGCACCCGTCATCCGTCTCGTCAACCACATCCTGGTCGACGCCATCAAAAAAGGGGTCAGCGACATCCATATCGAACCCTACGAAAAGGAATTCCGCGTCCGCTTTCGTATCGACGGTGTCCTCCAGGAATCCATGCGTCCACCCCGAAAACTCAAGGACGCCATCACCTCGCGCCTCAAGATCATGGCCAACCTCGACATCGCCGAGCGACGCCTCCCCCAGGACGGCCGGATCAAATTGAAGATGGGCCGCAACAAGGAGATGGACTTTCGCGTCAGCGTCATGCCCACCCTCTTCGGCGAGAAGACGGTCCTACGGCTGTTGGACAAATCGAATCTTCAGCTCGACATGACCAAGCTGGGCTTCAATCCGGAGCCCCTCAAGAAATTCAAGGACGCCATCCACCGTCCCTACGGAATGTGCCTGGTCACCGGACCTACCGGTTCCGGTAAGACCACCACCCTGTACTCCGCCTTGAGCGAGCTCAATCAGGTCAGCGAGAATATCTCCACCGCCGAAGACCCGGTGGAGTTCAACCTCTCCGGCATCAACCAATGCCAGATGCACGAGTCCATCGGCCTGAACTTCGCCGCCGCACTTCGGTGTTTCCTGCGTCAGGATCCCGACATCGTCATGGTCGGTGAGATTCGTGACTTCGAGACCGCCGAGATCTCCATCAAGGCCGCGCTGACGGGACATATGGTGCTCAGCACCCTCCACACCAACGACGCTCCCAGCACGATCAACCGCCTGCTCAATATGGGCATCGAGCCCTTCCTGGTGACCGCCTCCCTCAACGTCATCGTCGCCCAGCGCCTGGGTCGGCGCATCTGCAGCAACTGCAAGGAGGTCTACAACGTGCCAAAGGAGACCCTCATCGATATGGAGGTCCCCGACGAGTGGCTCGACCGCACCGTCTACCACGGCGCCGGCTGCCAGACCTGCAGCGACACCGGCTACAAGGGCCGCGTCGCCCTCTTCGAAGTTCTGGAGTGCAGCGACGAGTTCAAGGAGTTCATCCTTCAGGGTTATTCCACCGCCGAGCTCAAGCAGGAGGCCATCCGCCTCGGAATGGACACCCTTCGCCGTGCCGGCATCAAGAAGATGTTCGAAGGCGTCACCACTCCCGAGGAAGTGGTCCGAAATACGGCCCCGGATCGCCGATAAGATCCGGTCGAGCAATCTCGATCGACTTCGCGCTACTCACCTTTATTTTCCGCTGCGAGTTTTCGAATGGCCAATCTTCATCAACTGTTGAAAATCATGGTCGACAAGGGGGCCAGCGACCTCCACATCACCGTCGGTGCCGCTCCTCAATTGCGCATCGACGGCGGTCTCGTACCGCTGAAGACCTCTCGGCTCTCCCCCACGGAGACTCGCAAGCTGTGCTATAGCGTTCTCACGGATCGACAAAAACAGCAATTCGAGGCCGACAACGAGCTCGACCTTTCCTTCGGAGTCAAAGGGCTCGCCCGCTTTCGCGGCAACGTCTTTATGCAGCGCGGCGCCGTGGCCGGCGTCTTCCGAAAGATCCCCTTCGAAATTCTGAACTTCAAACAACTCGGCCTTCCCCCGGTCATCAAGTCCTTCGCTGAAAAACCGCGCGGACTCGTCTTGGTCACGGGCCCCACGGGATCCGGAAAATCCACCTCTCTTGCGGCCCTTCTCGACAAGATCAACCGCGAGCAACGCGTCCACATCCTCACCATCGAAGACCCCATCGAATATCTGCACCAGCACAAGAACTCGCTGGTCAATCAGCGCGAAGTCGGCGCCGACACCGGCGGCTTCGCCACCGCCCTTCGCTATGTTCTACGCCAGGACCCGGACGTCGTCCTCATCGGTGAGCTGCGCGACCTCGAGACCATCGAGGCCGCCCTCACCATCAGCGAGACCGGCCACCTCGCCCTGGCCACCCTGCACACCAACGGATGCGTCCAGACCATCAACCGAATCATCGACGTCTTTCCCTCCCACCAGCAATCGCAGGTCCGCGCACAATTGTCATTTGTCCTCGAGGGCGTCATCAGTCAGCAGCTCATTCCCCACGCATCCGGCTCCGGTCGCGTCCTCGCCACGGAGGTCCTCGTCCCCACTCCGGCGATTCGAAACCTCATTCGTGAGGATAAGGTCCACCAGATCTACAGTTCCATGCAGGTCGGCCAGTCCAAAAACTTCATGCAGACCATGAACCAGTCCCTGTACACCCTCGTCAAGAATCGCCAGATCACCGAGGAGGACGCACTGTCGCGAAGCTCCGATGCCGACGAACTGCGCACCATGTTCGAAAAGAGCGGCACTCCCTCCGGAAAAAAATCCTCGCGTTCGCGCAGTTCCTCGATACGATATACCTGATTGTCCCGGGTTCTTCGCGACCCCCCGTAACTGAGGTAATTTTATGCCTGTCTTCGTTTGGGAAGGAAAAAACGCCGCCGGTGATGCCCGAAAGGGCAAGACCAAGGCCCGCAGTGCCGACGAGGTCAAGCAGCGACTTCGCAAGCAAGAAATCGAAGTCACCAAGATCAAAAGGGATCGCGAAAAGCTACTCAACCTCGGTGGTCGGGTTCCCAAAGACAACCTGGTGGTCTTCACCCGTCAGTTCGCCACCATGATCGACGCCGGCCTTCCCCTGGTCAAATGTCTGGAGCTTCTGGGCGACAACGAAGAACATAAGACCTTTCAACGCATCATCCGCGAGATTCAAAGCGACATCGAGCAGGGCACCACCCTCTCCGACGCGATGCGCAAGCACCCCGGCGCCTTCGACGACCTCTACGTCAACCTTGTCGCCGCCGGCGAGGTGGCCGGTATCCTCGACACGGTCATGAACCGGCTCGCTCATCAGATCGAGAAGGCCCAGAAGCTGCGCCGACGCATCAAGAGCGCCTTCACCTATCCCACCATCGTCTTGGTGGTGGCCATCGTGATCGTCATCGGCATGTTGTATATGGTCATCCCCACCTTCGCCGAGATGTTTTCTGACATGGGCGACGCCGAACTGCCAGGTCCCACACAGGTCGTCATGGGGCTTTCGGAATTCGTCCAATCCTACTTCCTCTTTATCGCCCTCGCCATCGGTGGCACCGTCGCCATCTTCACCTTCATTCTCAGCTACGAACCGAGCCGTCGAGTCTTCGACAAATTCCTATTACACGTCCCCATCTTCGGCGATCTCGTCAAGAAGACCGCCACCGCCCGCTTTACCCGTACCCTGGGCACCATGGTCTCCTCCGGTGTCCCCATCGTCGACAGCCTGGACATCGTCGCCAAGACCTCCGGAAATTACGAGATCGAGGACGCCATCCTCTACGTCAAAGAGCGGATCAGTGAGGGTCAGAATATGGTCGATCCCCTCATGGAGACCGAGATCTTTCCTCAGATGGTGGTCCAGATGATCGGCGTCGGTGAGGCCACGGGTGCCCTGGACAGCATGCTCAACAAGATCGCCGACTTCTACGAGGACGAGGTGGACGTGGCCGTGGAAAACCTCACCGCCATGTTGGAGCCGGTCATGATGGTCTTTCTCGGTTCCATCGTCGGCGGCATGCTGATCGCAATGTACCTGCCGATCTTCGAGATGGCCGGCGCCATCGACGGATAAACCACGTCCCATGGGACGACTATCGCCGGACCGACAAAGAGAACGCCTCAAGGGGTTGATGGTCATACGCATCGTGCTGGTCACGGCCTTCCTCGGAAGCACCGTCGCCCTCGACGCCACGGCCTTTGCCGAACTCTCCGAGCCCAGAAACGCCACTCTCGTCGGCCTCGTCGTCGCCACCTATGTTCTGACCATCGGCTACGCTGCCGCTCTCTCCTCAAACCTCGCCACCTCCGCCCTCGCCAATATTCAGCTCGGCGGTGACCTCCTCATCACCACCGTCCTCGCCCTCGTCACCGGCGGCTTCGACAGCATCTTTCTATTCTTCTTTCACCTCACCATCATCAACGCCGCCATCGTCGTCGGCCAGCGCGCCGCCATCGTCGTCGCCGCCCTCACCGCCCTATGCATGATCTATTTCGCCACCATCACCCTGGGCTGGCTGCCCCATCCCATCCTGACCGCCGACCTCACCGAGCCCGCTCCCCTCGATATTGCCTACGAAGTCCTGGTCAATAGCTTCGCCGGCTTCCTCGTCGCCGTCCTCTCCGGTCAACTCGCCGCACGCCTCGGCCGCGCCAACATCGCCTTGCAGCGCGAAAAGTCCAACGTCGCCGAGCTTCGCGCCCTCAACCGAAATATCCTCTCCAGTATCAGCAGCGGCCTTCTGACCATCGACGACGACGGACTCATCATCTTCTTTAATCGCGCCGCCGAGGAGATCACCGGCCTCGAATCCAGTCGGGTCCTGGGCCATCCGCTGGAGCAGCTCTTTCCACAGCTCGCCGCCATCGCCGCCGACCACGACCCGGACGACCCCGATCCCCGCCTGGAAAGTGTATATACCCGCCACGACGGCGACGAGGTCTATCTCGGGTTTTCCCTCTCCCCGCTCCAGAACCGCGACAGACACCGCATCGGCCAGATCATCATCTTCCAAGATCTCAGCGACATCAAAGAGATGGAAGCCCGCATGAAGCGCTCCGAGCGCCTGGCCGCCGTCGGCGAGCTCTCGGCCGCCATCGCTCACGAGATCCGTAACCCCCTGGCCTCCATCAGCGGCTCCGTGGAGATGCTCGACGGAAACGGCGACGACGACGACGATCGCCTTCTTATGGATATCATCGTCCGCGAGGTCGATCGTCTGGACCACCTCATCATCGACTTTCTCGAATACTCTCGCCCCCGAAAGCTCCAGACCAGCCCTCACGACGCCATCCCCGTCATCCGAGAGGTCATCCGACTCTTTCGTCATCAGGCCGACCGCTCCGATATCGCCGTCGACTTTCCCGGCCAACACGACTATCATCCCATCGTCGACATCGACCCCGAATCATTTCGTCAGATCTTGTGGAATCTGCTCAAGAATGCAGCCGATGCCCTTCGCTCCCGGCCCCGCGATCGACGCCTCATCCGCATCGACGTCGAACTCACCGACGACGACCGAGCGGTCTTCTCCGTCGAAGACGACGGCTCCGGCATCGACGAGGAGCACCGAACGCGCATCTTCGAGCCCTTCTTTACCACCCGTGACAACGGCACCGGACTCGGGCTCGCCATCACTTATCGGCTCCTGGAGAGTCAGAACGGACAGATCGAGGTCACTGAACCTCACCGTCTTCGAGGCGCTCGTTTTGAGATCTCCTTACCCCTGGTCGACACAAACCGATCCTGATTCCCCCGCGAAGTCTCGATGACCAGCAATCTCGACAGCTCCCTCGAAGAGTCCTCCGTCACCGACGAATCGCGCCCCGTCCTCGTCGTCGACGACGAACGAAGTATGCGCGAATTTCTCACGGTGATGCTCAAGAAGGAGGGCCACGACGTAGAGGTGGCCACCAATGGCGAGGAAGCGCTGGCCTACCTCGAAGAAGGGCGCCGCTTCAAATTGGTCATGACCGATCTCAAGATGCCCGGCATCGACGGCATTGAACTCCTCGAAAAATTCAAGACCGTCGACCCGGCCTGTCAGGTCATCATCATGACCGCCTACGCCACGGCCGAAACTGCCATCTCCGCCATCAAATCCGGCGCCTACGACTATATCACCAAACCCTTCAAGATCGACGAGGCTCGCATCGCCGTAGACAGGGCCCTCGAAAAATACTCCCTGGTTCACGAAAACCTCTATCTTCGCGAAGCTCTGGAGCACCGACGCGGCTTCGGCGAGATTATCGGCCGCTCCCCGGCCATCCAGCGCGTCTTCAAACTCATCTCACGCGTCGCCCCCACGAGCACCACCATCCTCGTCCAGGGTGAATCGGGAACCGGAAAAGAGCTCGTCGCCCGCGCCATTCATCGCCAGAGTCCCTACGCAGAGGGGCCTTTCTTGCCCATCAACTGCGGAGCCATTCCCGAAAACCTCATCGAGAGCGA
>SLPW01000442.1 GCA_007131755.1 Myxococcales bacterium
CTCTCCTCTCGTGCCGAGGTGGAGAGTTTACTTCCCTTTTCCGTTCGTGAGAATAGCCGATGAGCGACAACGAGGCTGCTATCGTCCGCCAGATCGAACGCCTCGATCACCCGGACGTTCACCTGCAGGACGCCATTCTGAGACAATTCTCCCGTCGCGCCGACGAAATACGCCCGGTGGCATTGGATCGAATTTCCCGGGTCAATGCCCGTATTCGCCGCGCCCTTTTGCGTTGGCTTGTGGAAGTATCTACGGCGGAGATCACGCTCCCCTTGATGCGCTACGTATTCGATGAAGCGGAGGCCGGCGCCGGCCAATCGGAGCGCGCCATGGCTATGGCGCTCCTATTGGACCGAGCCCGCAAGACGGAGACGCCGGAAGAGCGAGGCAGGTTACGCGCTTTCGCCGAAGATATGTGCTCCGATTCCAACCCGGAAATACGACGCTTGGCCGTAGAGATTCTGGCCTATGTGGGCAACCTTCGTTCCCGGACTCATCTCGAGCCCCTGCTCAACGATAAAGACGAAGAGGTACGAGACAGCGTCCGCCGCGTCGTGGACATTCTCGCAGAAGCCACGGGCATCGATGATGAGCCCGAGCAAACGGCAAAAGAACTTCGCCGTAATCTTCTCCACTCTGCCGGTCCTCGGCGCCGTCATCTGATACGTCGATGGAGAGGGCATGGACAGAAATCTGAGATTGCGGTGGATATCCTACGGACCGGCAAAGATCTGCGTCGCGAGGCATTGCAGATCCTCATCGACGAGCCCCACTCCCAGGCCCGACCCTATCTGGCGTCCATGGTCCTCGATGATCCCCGGGGGGAGTTGGCACCGCTGGCCCTGCGGTTGCTGGCTCGATTGGGTGACACGGAGAAAATCGAACCCCGACCGGACGAAATTCGAGCGATTCGGGTCGCCCTCGACGCCGATGAGGTTCTGAGCTGTGCTGCCGCCTGCGCTGCCGCCGGCTCTTTGAAACTCCATCAATTTGCGCGTCCTCTGATTCGCCTCAGTGAATCTCGGCAGATGCCGGTGGCCCTGGAGGCGGCGCGCAGCCTGGATGGCCTTCTCGACCATAGCCACCGAGAACTTTTTCTCCATCTGATAGAGGCACTTCGCCTCAACGAACGTCGCCGTCTACGACATAAAAAAGATCGCGATTGTACAGCGATTGTTGCCCATCTGTTGTCGGCGATTCGCGACGTCGTCTCTCCCACCACGATCGGCGTGGAGCGATTGCAACGCGCCGTCTTCGATATCTTGCGTGCCGGCGCTCGTCATCGTTCCCTGCGAGTGACGGGGCTTCAGGTCCTGCTGGCCTCCACACCCACGGAAGGCCTGGAGACCATTCGACGCTGGAAGGATGAGGAGGTGGGCGTGCTGGTGGACTTGCTATATGACGCGGAGCCCCAGGCATTGCGACGTATCGCCACCCTCTTGTGGCGGGGAGCTCCGTCGCGCGCTCACCGTCTCGACGAGGCTGCCCATCAGTTGTGGCTCTCCGACGCCGTCGACATCGCCGACGTGGTGGTGCCCCTTCTCGACCGGGCGGATACGCCGAAAGCACTGGAGCTATTGTCTCGCCTCGCCGAGGCGGAGGATCTCGAAACGGCCCGGGCGGCGAAAGATGTGCTGCGGAAGCGCCGCAACGAATGCGATGTCATCGACGTGGAGTACGTTCGTCGTGACGACGAAAATTGAAGCTTTTGCCTATGGCACCCTGGCCCACCGATCATCGACGGCGGCGAAGGCCTTCATGGTCTGGACTTCGTCGAAATTCGGTTCGAAACCCGTAGCCTCCACAAAAGCCGACCCATCGACGACTACCGGATATTTGATGTGATTGATGGCCCCTTTTGGCAGTCGGGGAAGACCGAACCGACCGATGAGACGGCGAAAGACCGACTCCAGCATCGCCAGATTGCGACGCCCTGTGGCCTTTACCAACAATGACAGCGGCACCGGCGCCGGGCCGGCCACGTTGAAGACACCTCGCAGCCGTTCGTCCAGCGCAAGAGCGATCGCTCGAGCGGCGTCGTATTCGTGAATGAACTGAAAGAGGGGATCGAAGCCCAGAACCGTTGGAACTCGCGGGCCGCGCAGATAGTTGGCCAGAGTGCCGGCGCGCGACGGGCCCAACAGATAAGCGAGGCGAAGTACGACCGTATCGATCTCCGGAGACCGCCATAATGCGGAGCCGGCGAAGAGATCGGCTGCCACCAGATCGGCCAGCTCCGGATAGGTGGTCACTGCCATCGGAGGCTCTGCTTCCGTATGGTAGAGATTCGATTCGGCGTCGGCCCCGTAAAAGGTGTGGCGCCCGACGAACAGAGCCTGGCCGACTCCATAGGAATCACAGTGCTCAAATACGATTCGAGTTCCCCCCAGATTAATGCGGTGCTTCTGTTCGACCTGACGCGAAAGGTGGGTCACCGTGGCCAGGTGGATGACCGCATCGGGCCGGCGGGTGCGGAAGACGTCTTCGGCGGGTCGCTTTCGGATATCGGCGGCGAACATTTCCACTCCCGGCGGAGCGTCGGGCCAGGGGCGGCGATCGATACCCAGCACCTGATGTTGGCGCTGGATCAACTCCGTAGCCACCATTCGTCCCAGGCGACTCGCAATCCCGGTCACCAATACCTTCACGTCGACTCCTCGCTTCCGATGATCCCCTCTTCCAGCGCCTTGCGTCGCCATTTGCGACCCTCGTCGATGAGGTCGGCAATTCGGCTTCGAACCTCATCGACGTATTCCAGGATCACCTCGTCGGTCTCCGATCCATCCCCGTCAAACTCCAAGGCCTCTCCGTAGAAGATCTGACAGGGAATCGGCAGCGGCACGGGCACCACATAGGGAGAAATCGGTATGTAGGGGGCTTTCACCAACTTCGCCAGCCGTTTGAGATGCAGTACCGTGGGAAGCGCCTCCTCTCCACCGATGAAGGCAAAGGGAACGATGGGTGTATCGGTCGCCAGCGCCAGGCGCATAAATCCGGTGCCAAAGCGCACCATATTGTAGCGGTCTTTGTACAACTTGCCCGTTCCCCGCGCTCCCTCCGGAAAGACCATCAGACACCGGTCCTCTTCCAGCAGTCGCACTGCGTGCTCCGGCAACCCCGTAAACTGCCCCACTCTGCTGAACCAGTGCGATACGAAGGGCCAACGATTGGCGAATTTTTCCACCATCCCCTGCCCCAACCTCGGCTGTTCCAGCTCCATTAGCAACGAGGTCAGGACCATGGCTCCGTCGACGGGCAGTCCACCGGAGTGATTTCCCACCACCATCGTCCGCCCCCGAGGCGGGATATGTTCTGCCCCGAACGTTCGCACCGAGAAGTAGTGACGATAAAAGGGGACGAGCAGGGAGAAGAAGGTCACCAGGTGGTCGCGCGAGATGCCGTAGTGGTCGAGCCCGTAGCGATTGAATGGAAGTTCCAGCCTCTCTACGGCTTCTTCCACCTCCCCATCGGCCACCCAGCGTCTCATCATCGCGCCTTTCATCGTCCCTCACCGGTATCCATCATTTTCATACAGGGCATTTCATTGATTCGGCTCGCCTCCCGCACCGATTGAAATACACCGACGTGGAGAAGGAGGACCTCCCACAAGCCTATTCGGGGTCAGCACAGCACCGAAAACCGACATTGGGGCGGGAGTTTCCGGCCGACATTGCCGAGGAGTAATTGCAGCGCGCCATCTCCGGGCCACTGTCGAAGGCCC
>SLPW01000480.1 GCA_007131755.1 Myxococcales bacterium
AGTGCCGATCCGCTACATCTATCTCCGAGCCAAAACTCCTCTCATCTCTCGGAAAATGCCATGAAGTCGCTGTACCGAACACTCGCCACGATTCTGATCTTTTTGTTCCTCGCCGCCTGCTCGTCGACGCCGGAGGTGGACCCGGAAGGTGCTCCGCCAGCGGAGATGCCGGACTTCGAAGAAGAAGAAGAAACCGTGCACCTTCGCATCCTGGGGTTCAACGACTTTCACGGCGCTCTGGAAGGACCGAACGGAGAGATTCTGGTCGATGGAGAGCGCATCGAGGCCGGCGGCGTCCACTATCTTGCGGGCCATATGGTCAATAAGCGCGCCGACGCCGACCATACCACGATCGTCCATGCCGGAGACCTCACCGGCGCTTCACCGCTGACGTCGGCCCTATTTCACGACGAGCCCACCATCGAGGCCATGAATCTGCTCGGCCTGGATATCGCCGGAGTGGGAAATCACGAATTCGACCAGGGTGTCGACGAGTTTCTACGTCTCGTCCAGGGAGGATGCCACCCGGAAGAGGGCTGTCGTGAGGGCCACGAATACGAAGGAGCCGGCTTTCCCTATCTGGCCGCCAACGTGCGCTGGCGTGAAGAAGGAGAGACCATCCTGCCTCCCTACGAAGTACGACATTATGGTGAGGTGAAAGTGGGGTATATCGGCATGACTCTCGAGGATACGCCCTCGGTGGTCGTCCCCTCGGCCATCGTGGACGTCAGCTTCCACGAAGAGGTGGAGACAGTGGAACAACTGGTTCCGGAGCTAAAAGAAAAGGGCGTGGACACCATCGTCGTCGTCGTCCACGAGGGCGCCGTTCCCCATGGCGAGGTAGAGGATATCTCGGACTGCGCCGACGTACGCGGCCCCATCGTGTCCATCGCCGAGCAGATGCCCGAAGAGGTGGAGGTCATCGTCAGCGGCCACACTCACTCTGCCTATATCTGCGAATTCGGCGGGCGCCTGGTCACCCAGGCCGGACACTCCGGTCGGGCCTTCACCGTCATCGATCTGCACTTCGACGCCGCTACCGGGGAGTTGGTGGAGCGCAAGGCGCGACAACATGCGGTGACCCCCGATATCGAACCCCCACCGGCGGTGGCGGAGCTGGTCTACGAATACAGCTCTCTGGCTGAGCAACGCGCCGGGCGCATCGTGGGCACCATCACCGACGACCTTCCCCGCGGCCCACGCTCCGAGGCGGGCGAATCCCCCATCGGACGCCTCATCGCCGACGCCCAGCTTGCGGCCACGAAAGAAGAGGCCGACGCTCAGATCGCGCTCATGAACCCCGGTGGCATCCGCGATCATCTCTCCTTCGACGCCGACGCCGATGAACCCGGAGCGGTCACGTACGCCCAGCTTCACACCATCCAGCCCTTCGCAAATACGCTGATCACCATGAGCCTGACGGGCGAACAGATCCACCGGCTGCTGGAGCAACAGTGGCGAGAGGGCGATCAGCGCCCCCACGTATTGGCCATCTCTTCGGGCTTTAGCTACGAGTGGGATCCGAACGCTCCCCTTGGCGAGCGCGTCGATCCGGAGTCCATCACCCTCGACGGGGAGACCATCGATCCCGACGAGACCTTCCGGGTGACGGTGAACAACTTTCTGGCCGACGGCGGCGACGGCTTCTCCGTACTCAAAGAGGGCACGGATCGCATCACGGGCATCGTCGATCTCGACGCCCTGGCCAACTATGTCGAGGCGCACTCCCCGATTGCCCCCCCGGAGGACGTGCGGGCCCGACGGCTGGACTAATCCCAGCCCATCACCCATCGCCACATAAAATAGGCCAATTGGTCGCCGTCATCGGAGCGGACGTCGTCGTCCAGATTGAGCAAGACCTCGTGCTCCATACCACTGGCGACGAAGGCGCGGGTATTGTCATAGGAAAAGCGCTGGTCCACGAAGGTATCGATGGACTCGTCTACGGAGCGCGGCAACTCACCGAGATAGGCCGATAAGACGGGGTCCCGTCCGTAGACGCTCATGGCGAACCGGCTGTCCGGATACGTCTTTGCCAGATAAGTGGGAAGATAATGGGGAGTTTCGCCACAGCGCTGACAACCCGGCGGCGGCTCCGGCGCCCAGCTCTCTTGCCAGGTCTCCCACCGACCGTTCTCCAGCGGAAGCCAGGGAGCGGCGTCGGAAAATAGGTGGACCTCGGCGCCGGGAAACACCTGGCGAATATGCTCGAAATGCCAGGCCGCCCCGTAGCCGCCGGCGCTGATCCCGACGAGCCAGATCCGTTCGACCTCCGTGAATAGATCGGCCAATACCTCCAGATGATTCTCCATATTCTCCGCCCCGCGATGATGGATCACCGAACCGATGCCGAAGCGTCGGTAGGACGTGGTGGTGCGACCCGTATGGAGATCGGCCGTACAATAGGGGATGTACACATAGCTTGCGCGCCGCCAGGGGTTGACCCCGGCGCGGCGATCGAAGAGCCCGGCGTCGACGAGGGGATAGAGCTCTTCTCCCAGTTGGGAAGCGTCGTAGGTAACATCCAGGTTCGCCGCCGTCTGAAAATAGCTGCAACTGGCCGTATCCCAGCAGGCGCCCCCGCCGCTGAGATAGACGACGACGTCGCGCTGGCTTGCGCCCACGTTGAGCCCCATCCCCGTCGGAGTGCCGTTGGCGCAGACCGCTCCCGGAGTCTCCGCATAATACCAACGACCGCGCTCGGTGGAGTTTTTCGACTCCCAGGGCTGGACGACGACCTCACCGGAGGAAAAACTGCTCACCCCCGGCGGCTGTACGCAACTGGTGGCCATCGCGGCGGCCATCGTCGCCGCCAATACCAGCGGAACCATCGCCACCGAACGCTTCCCCCCCGTCCATTTGGACACTCTCCTCATCACTACTTCTCATGCGCCATGGTTTCTCGATCACCGACGACCATCATAGCGACTCCCCGCCACAGAGGGGACCTTCTTTTCATCTATTTTTGCCGGAAAGCTCCAACCTCGCGCTCACCGGTGCGTGGTCGGATAAAAGCATCGTCTCCATCCCCCCTCGGGAAGCGTCCTGATGGGTCATCGTTGACCCATCGATAAAATGTCCGTTCGTGAAGAGATAATCCAATTTTCGGCTCCAGAATACCTCTGCGCTGGTAGAGTGCGTAAAATGAGGAGCATTGTCCCGATCGTAATCCTCGAGATCCACAGCCGGCTCGTAGACTTCGTAAAGCGGGGCCAGCCACCCTTTTTCGTGGCGGTAATCACTGGCGTCGAAATGATCCGGCCCCTCAGCCACGTCGGAGAAGCCGTGGCGGCGCGTGGAGCGAGGCGGAAGCGCGTTGAGATCGCCGCCGGCCACGAAGAGACCGCCTGCGCGGTCAATGCGATCGAGCTCTGCTCTGAATAATTCGAGCTGACGCCTCTTCGTGCCGTCCGTAGAAAACGCCTCGGTGTGGACGTTGACCACATCGATGGGCGCTGCATCGGGAAGGTCTACTCGCGTCGTCAACAATGCACGCTTGAGATAGAAATAACGGGTCACGCCGTCCTGCGTGGTCATCTGGGGCAAGGCGATGCGCACCGCATCGCGCACCGGGTATTTCGACATCACGGCGATCCCCATATCCACCCGGCCCAGCCCGTGAGCGGGCACCATATCGGCGCGCCACTGCGAGGCGTACGCCCCGTAATTAAGCCCCGTATGATCGAGCAACCACTGCATCTGATCGATGAAGGCCAC
>SLPW01000363.1 GCA_007131755.1 Myxococcales bacterium
AAAGGGAAGTAAACTCTCCACCTCGGCACGAGAGGAGAGGAGGGAGAGGAAATTCGACTGGAAATTGCAGGGGATAGACACCGATCGAAACCGGCGGTTCAACTTTCTTGACACGATCGACGGCCATGTTAGCATCGACCTCGCCTTGATGTCAGTACATCAACGAGACGGCGGTTTTCTGTAGTCCCGCCAGGAGCTCGGCTCTTCGCCAATTGGATGATAGATGCAGTTGAAGAGTTCATCGTGACAGGAGACTTCGTTGTGAGCCAAGAAAAACATTCCGGTCGAGTGCGTCGGTGCCGTCCCGGATGGGCCATGTGCGCACTGGCCGCAGCACTCGTGTCCACCGGCTGTGCCACCACTGCTCAGGAGCCGGAGGTGACGGCCAACGATCTCACGAGCATCGAGGAGCGCCTGCGCGACGTGGAACGCACCAACGGCAGATTGATGGTCCGTGTCGAGGAGGCGGAGCGGCAGATTGCGCGGGTTCGCGATCGAGCGGAGTCCAATCGCATCGCTCTGCAACGTCACGGTCATCTCAACCAGCAGCGAATGGCCACCACCACGGCACCCAGAGACGACGGGCAGGCTGATCAACGCCCGGCGCCGGCTCCGGAGTCCAATTATCACTACCGCGGAGAGCAGGGCGCCCACAATTATCAGGCCGACCCCACCCTGGACCAGCGAATGCAACGACGGGGCGGTACGCGCATTCCCCTTTCCCAACATCAGTCGGGAACTGCCCATAGCCAACGCAGCGAGCCACATCACGATTCGCAGCAAAGATCTTCGTCTCAACCCAGGGCATCCGGCGTTGAGCAACAACAAGAGATCGTGATCACCAACGAAGATCTCGAAAGGCGCTTCGGTACCACTCCCTCCGGCTCGACCACGACGTCGTCATCTTCCTCGAGTTCCTCGAGAACCTCTAGCTCCTCGCAGAGCTCGGGAGGAGGGCGACAGGCACAGCCCTCGGTGACCAGCGAACGCCTTCCGACCACCGAGGAGTTGAAATCGTCTTCGGAACCGGAAGAAGCACCCGCAGAAGAGGAGGGCTCGCGAGACTCCTCGGCCAATGAGTACGCCAACGCCTCTCATTCGGAGTTGATGGAGTTGTATCAGGATTCACTGGCCCAATATCGCGCTGGAGATTACGCCACGGCGCTTCGCGGGTTCTCCGCCTTCCTCGAAGCCGGGCCCCGTCAGGATTATGTGGACAACGCGTTGTACTGGATTGGCGAATGCCACTACGGGCTCGGTGATTACACCTCTTCCGTTCGTCACTTTCAGCGCATCATCGACGAAGTGCCAAATGGAAATAAAGTACCCGATGCGATGCTGAAGATGTCGCTGGCCTACAAACGCATGGGACAGCCCGACAGGGCGGTAGGATTGATCGAAGAACTCATTGAGAACTATCCCAATACCAACCCCGCCAGGTTGGGTGAGGAGCGGCTGGAAGATTTTGCCCAGTGATAATGGCGAGCCATGGCAGATGGCGCTATGAGCCGAAGAAACAAAATGACCACCATCGGTAGTCGGCAGGAGTTGGTATGAGAGATGTAATGGACAGCGGTGGCGTAGATGGCGAGGCCGCATCGAAAGGCAAGTGGGTCCGGAAGATCATGGCCACAGGAGCCGCTGCTGCGTTGGCGATCTCCGCCTTCGGTATCGCTCCCTCATCGGTCGAAGCTCAAGGCTTCGGTGAGACGCCTCAATATCACGAGGTTCGAACGGGAGATACCCTCTGGGACCTGTCGGGCCGATACTACGGCGACAACTATTCCTGGCCGCGCATGTGGAGCTATAACGCCCATATCACCAACCCGCACTGGATTTATCCCGGCGACATCGTCTATCTGCAGACCATGGACCCCGAAGCTGTGGAGCGGGCGGCTTATCAGGAGATTCCCGAGCCTCAGGAGGGGATGCTGGGCCACGCCGACTCGGTGGGTCTGTATATGGCCCAGGGGGGCATGATGACCGAGGAGGCGCTCACCTCCGTCGGGCGCATCATCGGATCCCCCAAGGAAGCTCGGATGCTCGCCGAGACCGACAACATCTGGGTCGGCTTCGGTGAACAAGCCTATACAGAGGAGGAGCGAGAGAGCCTGGGACACGACGAAATGGAGTACGTCGACGATATTCAGGCCTCCGAAGGCGACCGCTTTGCGATCATCCGAAAAGCCGGTGAGCTAGAGGGTTCCGAGGGCGAGACGCTGGGACATAAATACTACGTCGTCGGCGCCGCCACGATCACCGAAGTTCCCCAGCAGGAAGGGGTGGCGAAGACTGCTATCATCGACAAGTCCTGGCGAGAGGTCCTTCGCGGCGATCTGCTCGTCCCCTATGAGCGTCAATTGCAGTTGGTTCAACCCCGCGAAGCAGACCAGGACCTGGTGGCCCAGATCGTGGACAGCATTGACCCCAGCGCCATCTTTGGTCCGCTGGAATACGTCTTCGTCAACCGCGGAGCGGAGCACGGTGTTCGTGCCGGAAACCGATTTTTCGTCTATCAGCAGTGGGAGGGCTTTGAGCATCCCCATGAGGAGTCGGCACCCGAGATTCCCTGGCAACAGGTGGGACAATTGATGGTGATCAACGTGACGGAACACTACTCGCTGGCCGTGGTCACCCGGGCGAGCCGAGAAGTTCTCATCGGCGACCGCCTCGAGATGTACACTGGATATTGATGGATGAATGATGCAGGTAAGGGCGTCCCGTAAATGGGACGCCTTTTTTTGTATTCTTCCTCAAAGACACGAGTTGACATAATATATATTATCGGACATTCAGCCCGTAGATCAGCGACAGGTGAAGAGATTTGTCGCTCCGACAAAATCCCCCCGCCGATGGTTCAGGATTTGAATTTGTCCATCAACTTCGCGAAAAAGCCCTTATTCTGCTCGCGCTTTTTCCGCATCTCCAACAGCCTCTTCTGGCGCTTGGCGTTGACGTTTCTGGGATTGAATTGAAGCGCTTCGTTAAACAAGTTCTGGGCCTCGCGAAAGCGCTTTAAGCCGAGCGCGACCTCACCCAAAAAGACCAGCAGCCAATCCTGGTCCGGTTTTTGCTCCAAAATCGAGTCGAGTTCATCATAGATCTCTTGAACCTCGGAGCGGTTTCTGGCCACCCCTTTTTCGTCCTTGGGGGCCATCATATACTTCGCATACAAGAAGTGGGCCTTGTACTCCAGATCGTCGGGGTTGTTCTCGTGGGCGATCTCGAATTGCTTATACGCCCCTTCGTAGGCGTCGGTGGCGAGCATATTCTGCCCCTTACGAAAGGCATTCTCCGCGGTGAGGATGGCCCCGATATCCGTATTCTCCCCGGACAACTCCATATCGTATTCGGTGCGCTTTTCCTGATCGGTCAACACCTGACGAGCGGTGTTGATGGCGGAAAAGATCTCCTGGAGCTTCTGTCGGTATTCGTCGCCTCCGAGGGCATCCGTATCGTAGCGGTCGACGTGCCACTCCTTGGCGAGGTTGCGAAAAGCGATGGCTGCCTGCCTTTCGATCTCCGAATGGTCTAGTTCGGGATCGATGTCCAGGAGGTCGTAGTGGCTGATCTCCTCGAGCTTTCGGTGCATTCCATCGATTTTTTCGCGCAGCGCGTCCGTATCTTGAGCCATGGAGTCCTCGGTAGAAGCAATCGATCAACACAAGGAATTAT
>SLPW01000107.1 GCA_007131755.1 Myxococcales bacterium
ACCTGGCGAAGCCGTTTTATCCCAGCGACCTCATCGAGGCGATTCACAAATTAGTCGGCGACGGTGGAAATGGCCCGACCTTCGAGGAGCGTCCGCGATGAGCCCGGAGACGATAGCGTCCAGCGGTTCTATGAGGCCGTCGCGCAGCGGATCGTTGATCCAGGCTGTGCGCAGCGATGAGCTGCAGTCTACGAGCCGCCAGACAATATTGCGGCTGCGCTGCGTCGGCGCTTCTCCATAAGCCCGATAGGCCTCCTCGATCCAGACTCCCTCGCCAGATCGCTCAAAGGAGATAGGGCCATCGCCCCTCTGACAAGCTGTCGGTCGACGGCTCGGTTCAAATTCGCCACCAGCCGATGCCAGGCTTTTTCCCCTCACAGCGATCGCTGTGAGGGGAAAGTTCGGTCACCTCTTTCTTCATCGAATTGCCGCGAAGCAACCACCCACCGATGATGAGGACGCCCCACGCTGTGGGTGGTCAACCCCACCATATCGAGCACTCGCGCCCCGCCGATCCCGGCGACCTTCAGGCCCGGTTCGTCCTCATCGCCGAACCACAATTGCCACCGGCTCAAATTGCGGTGGATCACCCCGCGGCGGTGGGCGTACTCCAACCCCTCCAAGACGGACAAGCTCAAGAGCGCCAATTCTTGCGGGTCCAGCTTCCCCTCGCGACCCAGAAAAAAACCAATATAACCTGTTCCGTGGGTCCACGAGTTTGCCCCATCGACCACTTGCATGACCCACCCGCTACGCTCGTGGGTAACCCGGTTCGTGGTCACTTCCCCAGCCAAGCTTGGGGAAGGGTTTTCCTGCGATGCTGTCCTCATCAAACCCCTCCCCAAGCTTGATTGGAGAGGTGGGCGCAGGCGTAGTCCAGCCTGCGGTCGGAGGGGGCTCGTCGCATACCTTATTGAACGCTTAAAACCCAATGTCCTGCGAGATGAAGTTCAAGATTTGAAAAGCGGTCAAAAAAAAAGCTTCACCGGCCGTCGTCTGCGGCTGATTGAGCTTTCCTTGAACCTTACTCAATCCACGGACAGAAGCTGACTGCGAATGCCAAAGGGACCGTCGTTGCCGTTGGCGCCTCCCGTACCGCCGGCCCCGGCAGAGGCCAGATCGAATTCTACGTCCTCGATATGCACCTGTGATGCCTGGTGGAGGATTCCAATCGAGGGGCCTCCTTCACCGCCGGCGCCAGCTCCCCCTTCGCCACCTTGCGAGCCGCGGCCGCCATCTCCGCCTGGTGCGTCGCCGTCCGTATCGTCTCCTCCTTCGCCTCCCTCGCCACCGTCGCCGCCCGCCCCCCCGGGGGCGCCGTCGCCGCCTCGTCCACCGGCGCTCGTCTCGATGGTGGAATCGCGAAGCATCAGAGACGACCCGTAGGCGATGACTGCGATGGAACCTCCTCCCCATTGACCGCCACCGCCTCCTTCGCCGCCACATCCTCCGGTTCCACCGGACCCACCGCTGCCACCAGCACGAAGTACGGAACAGGAGTTGCCGCTGCTTCCCCCTCCGCCGCTTCCTCCGCCGCCTCCGGCGCTGTGCCCCGCTCCTCCGGCTTCACCGCGGTTGCCCGTCATCCCTCGGTAGATCAGATGTCCGGAACCGACGATATCGAGTGCTGCCCGCCCGGCGACCGGGAACCCCGCTGCGCCGGGAAACCCCGGAATTGACATCACCTGGGCGTCGCGCCCTTCGGTGGCGGCAACATCACCGCCACCGGCACAAGGCCGACCACCTTCACCACCGACTCCGACGGCGTCTTCTCCAGGCTCTCCATCTAAATTCGTGGACGAATCCCCCCCCTGACCTCCAGCCCCACTCGGGAGTGGATCGGCTCCAAAGGAACAGGACTGGGTCACCCTGGTTCCGGGCCAGCCGAG
This sequence comes from Myxococcales bacterium, assembly GCA_007131755.1. Classification (GTDB taxonomy): domain Bacteria; phylum Myxococcota_A; class Bradymonadia; order Bradymonadales; family Bradymonadaceae; genus SLJM01. The sequence goes on from SLPW01000107.1 coordinate 1,890, forward strand.
ATCGTTCCAGCCCGAATTCTCGGCGTCCTCTCCATCCGCTCCATCTTCTCCTGCCTCTCCAGGCTCACCGTCTGCCCCGCGGGCCCCTTCTCCGGTGACGATCTGAGAGTTCACCACCTCGATCTCTTCCGAGTTGTCAAAGGCCAGAATTCCCACCGACGTTCCCGCTACTTCCGAGAGCATGCCGTCTACATAGCCGTAGTCCACACCGCCGTCTCCGGCGACGATCACACTATTCTGTACGAGGATCTCCCCGGAATTTCCGTACATCACCATCCCGTCGCCCCCGGTCCCGGCTTCCACCTCTACGTAATTGAGCACCACATCGGCCGAGTTGTCGGCCAGCACCACGGCCGCCACTTCCTCGCCAGGCCGGGCGGCGCCATCCGTTCCCTCCTCGTCGAACTGTACGTCCCCCGTTTCGATGCGCAAATGCCCGATCTCCAGACTCTCACCATTCCCCTCCACGCGAAGGGGACGGAAGCGATCCTCTTCCCCGCCCAGGAGCAACGTCTCGTACTCCTCGCCACGTTCCCAGGTTTCACTATCGCTGTGGTGGTAGCGTCCATAGAGACTGACCCCCCCGAAGACCACGACCGATTCCTCGTACTCCCCGTCGCCGATATAGACCTCTCGATCATCACCGTCGAGTTCTGCCGCCAACTCGACTCCCCGCTGGATGGTGCGCACCGGTCGAGAATGAGTCCCCGGATCGGCGTCGTCACCGTGGCGGGAGACGAAGATCCCTTGTTTGCTCTCCAGATCAAATTCGTCGCAGAAGACGTCGGGACAGGTCTCTGTATCGTCCTCCACGCATTCATCGCCGTCGAGCGTATAGCCCTCGTCGCAGGCGCAGACCGGCTCCCCATCATCTTCAACGCAGTTGCCCCCGACGCCGCAATCCAAGACCTCACAGCCCGACACACATTGGAAGCTCACGCAGACGTCTGTCCCCACGCAATGCTCATTGTCCACACACTCCACGCAATGCGCGTTGGCGCAGACGCCTTCGCTACAATCGGCGTCTTCGCTGCACGCCACACAGTCTCCGTCCAGACAGACGTCTCCGTCACAGTCTTGATCGGAGACACATTCCTGGGATTCGCCATCGTTGTTCGTCGACGTTTCGTCATCCCCAAGATTACAGGCCACCAACAATGGGCCACATAAGAGGACCATCATCAACCAACGCAGGACGTCAGGACAATTCATACATCACCTTGGCGCTTCAGAAAGCGTGAGAAGCTGTCGTCAATTTGATATGAGATTTCTGCAGTCTCAGCCCCACAATAACAGCCGTCAGAATTGATGTCGACGCTGTACCTTCGCTCCTAAGCGTTCGGTAAACCCCTGGGAGAGCGGCCAGCCTGGCCGCCTTGCGGGAAGGTTGTGGAGTGGCGCATCCCGGTGGGGGGGAAACCGTTCCCGGAAGTCTGTCAGAGCGCGCCGCCGGCGACAAGGAGTCGGCGCGACCCACTCTCGTGTGTGATCCACCTTGATCGGTTGTATTACTCAATGTGGTCGCCCCCCCTGGCCCCGGCCCGGTCCCTGGCCCTGGCCCGATTTTGCTTCGCGTCGGCAAATCAAGTTTGGGCAACCATTTCCCTCCGGAGGGAGGAGGAAAACCCGGAAAAAACAACAACAAAGGACGGGCCTGGGCGAGGGCCGGGGCCTCAACGTTGCCCAGATCTTCGCAGGGCCATCAAGTAGCCCTGGTGCCGCTGGCGTAACTTGCGAAAACCTTTCCACAACGTCTTCCAGCCGGGAGGTCCACT
>SLPW01000441.1 GCA_007131755.1 Myxococcales bacterium
CCGATCGAACTTCGTCGAACCCACTGGTGGCTTATCCTCTGGGGACTGACCCACCTCCTCGTCGTCGCACTCCCCGAGGAGTATTTCTACCGTGGCTATCTCCAGACGCGCCTCCACGATCTCTTGGGCCATAGCGATACTGACCAACCCCGCACCTTTTTGGGCTTCAGCCACGCCAACTGGCTGACCAGCGCACTCTTCGCCCTGGGCCACGTCCTCATCCCCATCGGCGGGGTCTTCTCCCTGGCCCGCGGCGCCGTCTTCTTCCCCTCTCTCATCTTCGGCTGGCTCCGCGATCGCACGGGCTCAATTATCGCCCCCATCATCTTTCACGCCGCCGCAAATATGATGGTCCTTATCGTCGCCGTACACTACTTCTAGCTCCCCCACCCTTGCACCTTCTCCCACATCGGTGGCAAACTCCACTGCGCCGTAAATCCGTACCCCCACACACCGCAGTCACGACATGATCACCCCCCTGGACTCCACGCCGGCCGACGACCAACGACGCCGCCGTGAGATCCTGCGACGTACCCGGATGGGACTTCGAGAAGACCTCGACGATCTTCGCCAGGAATTGGTCGAGCAATTGCAGGGCTTTGAGTCCCGGCTTCGCCTGGCCACGCACGACCTTCCCGACTGGCTCAACCTCCCCGCCTCTTCGCTGCGCGCTCCCTTCAAGCTCCCTACCCCACCGGCCCTCGAGGGCACCCTCATCGGCCCCCGCGCCGTGGCCGTCGTCGCCGGCGACGTCGAGGATTTCATCCTCGAGTGGCTTGACGGCGACGACGTCATTCCAGCCTGGAAAAAACGCGCCGACAAAGACGCCGTCACCCGCCTCTTCGAAGACCTCGAAGACCTGACCACCTCCCAACGCGCCGCCCTCGATGCCGTGAACGCCCTGGCCGACAACGGCCCCCTCCAACTGGAGCGCATCCTGGAGTCCATCGTCTTCGAATTGGAGTCGCGCCGAGAGACGGACGTCATCGCCCTGGAATCGCTCATCAAGGACGGAGACCTCGACCCCGGACGCAACGCCCGCGCCGAGATCGCCGACCTGTGGGAAGACCAGCGCCGCCGCGTCCACGAACTCCAACGCGTCTGGGACGACCTGCTCAACCTCCACCACGAGGGCATCTCCAGAACCCTGGAGGGCATCGAGGAGCTCCAGGAATTGACCCGCCGCGCCCGCGAGGGCGTCCACGGCGCCGGCCTGCGCTCGGACAACCACCCGGTGCCGGAACCGGTGCCGGAAGCCGGGAACCGGGAGCCGGAACCGGAAGCCGAAATCCCGGAACCGGAGCCGGAACCGGATGCCGAAATCCCGGAGCCGGAGCCGGAAGCCGGGACCCGGGAACCGGAACCGGAGCCGGAACCGGAACCGGAGTTGGAACCGGAGCCGGAGCCGGAGCCGGAGCCAGATGCCGAAAGCCCGGAGCCGGATGCCGTGATCGACGACATCTCGCCCACTATGCCCGACGCCGCCGGTCCTACGGAGCCGATGATCGCCACCGCGCCTGAGCCCGCCGCCGAACAGGCCCCGGCAGACGAACTCGGCGAAACGGTCGACCTCACGGCCGACGAAGCGGCCCGAGTGCGCGATCTCGAAGATCAGCCCACAGACACCATCCCCGACTCAGCCTCCGACGAATTCGTCCCACCTGAGGACGCCGCTCCCACCGACGAAATCGAGGAATCTGACGAACCCGACGACGAACCCACCCTCGGCGAACCACCGGCCCACACCGATCTCGACGAGCCCGCCTGGGCGACCACTCCGCCTTTGGCCGAATCCTTGGCCCCCGACGACGCCCCGGACGACGAAGATCTCCGGGTTCGCATCTTTCGCCGCCGCCAGGGCTGGCGCGTTGTCACCGGCGGCGAAGTCGCCGCCGGACTGGCGCTTCCCGGCCTCGTCGTCACCCTCGTCGTCCTCAGCGGCCTCCTCTCGTTCGTCGGCGCCGCTCCCAACCCCATGACGATTGTCCCCGGCGCACTGCCGGCCAGCATTGGCGCCATGTCTCTGCTCGTCGTCCTGCCCCTTCTCTTCGGTTGGCGCCCCATGTGGCGAGGCACGCGCTTTCGCTTCGTGCGACGCGACGAGATCATCGAGGAGGTCGACCTGCATCTGACCGCCGCCGGAAGACTTCTCTTCGACCGCACCTCCTGGGATATCGACGAACTTCGCGACACCAAGCTGGGTCGCTGGCGCTCCCACGACGGCACGCCGGGCTGGCTTCTGACCATCGACCCTCCCTACCACAGCCCCCTTCACTTCGTGACCTCCTCTACCCGCGGCGACGACTGGGACCACTCCCCGGCCCCTGAAACCATCCCCCCCACCGACGCCTGGCAGATGCCCCCCGACGAACTCCACGCCCTTCGACAGGCACTGGAGAAGAAACCCTGACCGCAGGGGCTCCCCCAGGGAAACAAAGCTAAACCACTCTTACCTGGCAAACCGGAGTTCTTCTTCCTCCAATGCGGGGGGATAAAAACAAACCCATCCCCATATCCCCATTATCCCCAGCATCTCCCTTGCTTTTTGGATGTAACCGTTCTCAAGAGCACCCCGGTTTTCGAAGCAAACCCACTTTCGAACGCTAAGGGACTGATTTCATTACACAAACCACCCCTCGCGAATACGTTTTCTCTACGTTCACAGGCGCCCCATCGATCTCTGCACTGACCTGGAGGCAATGCAGACCGGGCGCCTCTTTCGACATCGCGAGGTACCACCATGCTGTCGACGAATATCGGACGAAATCTGATCGCCCTACTGGCCGCCGCGGCCCTGGTCATCACCACGGCCTGCGACCCGGCGGACTTCGAACCTGAAGACCCACAAGATCCGGACCGACCGCCCGCAGAACAACCCGAAGATCGCCAAGATCCCGCCCTTGACGATCCCGCCCAGCAACAACAAGATCCCGAAGCCGTACGCGGCGTCATCGAAGATGACGAACCGCAAGTAGAAGAAGAACGCGGCTGGCAAGCCGTCGAACGCGGTCTCAATGAAATGAGAGAAGATGTCGCCCGCGAGGCCGAAGAGGCCGGCGAGGACGTCGACGAAGCCCTCGAAGAATTCGACCGCGAAGTCGGTGAATTCGAACGCCAGGTACGGGAGCGCTGGGAACGGGCCATCGAAGAGCCCGTCGATGACGGCATCGAACGCGAGGAGATGACGCCCGAAGATCCAGACGACACCGAGATCGAACGCCAGGAAGACCGCCCCGGCAACTAATTTCCAGCAAGAGAGCGGACCGCCTCCCCACCAACGGGGAGGCAACCCATCACCCGCCCTCACCCATCACCCGCCTTCACCCCTCACCCGCCATCACCCATCACCCGCCATTACCCACTACCCGCCTTCACCCACTACCCGCGTTACCCCTGAAAAGCCGCCACCGCCGCCATAAACTCCTGTGATTGAAGCCTGCTCACGAAGATCTCCGCCTCTTCGCGCATCGCCGCTTCCACCACCTCATCGTCGACACGACGCAACAACTTCTTGGTCAACCGAAGCGCCTGTGGTGGCTTCTCCGAAAGCTCCCGCGCCTTCTCTCGGACCACCCCCAGCACTCCGTCGGCCACCACCCCGTTGACGATCCCCACCTCATCGGCCTTCTCGGCGCCGAAAAAATCACTGAAATACAACA
>SLPW01000423.1 GCA_007131755.1 Myxococcales bacterium
CCGGGCCCCCAACATCCAGAGCCCACCCCACGCTCCTCACACCGGCCCTCCCAACCCACAAAACCCCTCCCCGGCTTGACCGGGGAGGTGGGCACAGGCGCTGTCCCGCCTGTGCTCGGAGAGGCGACCACAGGCCTCGGCACACTACGCCTCGGCGGCGGGTACACTACCAGCACCCGCAACGACCACGCTCGCGCCGTCATCAGCCCCCGCAAGCCCCGAGAACGCCGTAATCCCCGGGAGCGCGGCCAGCCTGGCCGCACAGGCGACCTCATATACCCCGTACCCCCAACGAAGGTCGCTGTTGCGCGTGCTTGCCGTCCACGCGCCGCGCCGCGCTGTCCCGCGGTGCCTGTGGTCACCCCATCTGAAGCCCGGCACTCAATCGCCACTCGACGTGAACAGATAACCCGATGCTCTGCAGGGGCGATTGAGTGCCGGACGAGGGTGGGGCTCCGATCGTCCTATAACTCCGGCACTCTCATTGCCCTCCCCCGAATTACACAGCAATCGACGAAACCCTTCCGCACTGACTCCTACCACCACCTTTCCCACAATCCCTACAATAAGCGACAACCTTTATCGAATTACGATCAAACCAAATTCCAATTTCCATTTACACCACCTCACTATCGATCTACGCTACGCACCAAATCGAAGTACACCGAAACCAGCCGTACTCCCGTACTGCAGGAGGGGTTTTTGAATTACAGCGAATTCTTCCAACTCGCCACCGCCACTGACGAGGCGGGATATACGCCCTTTCCGTACCAACACCGATTGGGTACGGAGCCCTTTCCGACGCTACTGGACATTCCCACGGGACTTGGGAAGACGGCATCCGTCGTCGTTGCCTGGCTCTTCAAGCGTTTGAACGAACCGGAAGATACCCCACGACGTCTCGTCTACTGTCTGCCCATGCGTACACTCGTGGAACAAACGGTCGCCGAAGCCAAACGGTGGGTCAAAAATACGGCGGAGTTTTTCGACTCTTCTCAGGTTCCCACCGTCAATATCCTGATGGGCGGAGACACGAACGTCGAGTGGTCCGAATGTCCCGAAAGACCGGCCATCATCGTGGGCACCCAGGACATGCTTCTTTCCCGGGCCCTGATGCGTGGCTACGGGATGAGCCGATACGCATGGCCGATTCACTTCGGGATCCTCAATAACGACGCACTCTGGGTCTTCGACGAAACGCAGTTGATGGGTGTCGCCGTCGAAACGAGCGCCCAACTCGCCACATTTCGACGTGAATTTGGTACCCGCGGACCCTCGGAATCGCTATGGATGAGCGCCACCCTGGGCGACGAGCAACTCGACACTATTGACCACCCACGTCCCGACGGGGGATGGAATTGCGCGACCCTCGATGACGCCGATCGCGATCACACCATCGTTCGCGAACGCATCTCAGCCAAGAAAGCGCTGCGAAAGGCGGATACCATCGTCCCAAGGAGTCAAGCACAATCAAACCTCAACAAATACGCCAGGAAATTGGCCGATGAAGTTTCTGAGCACCACGTCGAAGGCACGTTGACTTTGGTGATCGTCAACCGCGTAGAGCGCGCACAGAAGATCTTCGAGCAACTGCTCGATCGCTGTGATGAACGCGACGAATCAAATACGGCGTTGCTCCACTCTCGCTTTCGGCGTCCCGATCGAAACCACTATGAAAAACTGCTGCACTCCGACGGGGATCGTGTCGTCGTCTCCACTCAGGTGGTGGAAGCGGGCCTCGACGTTTCGGCTCGCACCATGTTCACCGAACTGGCTCCCTGGTCTTCTCTCGTCCAACGCTTCGGTCGATGCAATCGCCGCGGCGAGCAAGAAAACGCTCAGATTTTTTGGGTAGACATCGAATACAAGACGTCAAGCAATACCAACGCCAGTGTCCTTCCCTATGAGTTGGAATCACTTCATGCGGCGCAAGAACTTCTCTCCACTCTCGAGGATGCCGGCCCCCAGACACTCGCAGGCGTCGAATACCAGATGGTACCGGAAATTCGCCCCGTCCTGCGCCGAAAAGATCTTCTCCAGCTCTTCGACACGACCTCCGATCTGTCGGGGCACGATGTAGACGTCTCGCGCTATATTCGAGACGACACGGACTCGGATATCCAGTTCTTCTGGCGACAATGGGATTCCGACGAAGGACACCCACCACAGGATCTCGAGCAACCCCACCGAGACGAGTTGTGTCGTGTATCCATCAGTGCTGCTTCGGACTTCGTCGGCAAAGATAGTGTCCATGCCTGGCAGTGGGACGGACTCGATGGCCGATGGCGCCGTGTCGATCGTGTGCTCCCCGGCCAGACCATTCTCCTCGACGCCAACGACGGAGGATACGAACCTCGACTCGGTTGGACAGGGGATAAATTCCGTGGAAAGAAAAGCGTACCTCTCATCGATGTCGATGCCAATTCTCCACCGAAGAGCTACGACGGCGACGAAGATACCGACGTCGCCCGCTGGATTCTGCTCACCGAGCACCTCCAACATGTTGGAGATACGGTCGATGAACTCGCCGAGTCTCTCGAACTCGACGAAAACACTCAGACCGTTCTCCGCGAAGCTGCGTATTGGCATGACGTCGGCAAGGCCCACCCGGCATTCCAGAAAATGCTTCTCGATCCGGTCGAGAACTCCGTCGACCTCGCCGGCCCGGAAGGCGATGGTCCCTGGGCGAAGTCCAACCACCGTCGGGGAAGACCGGGCCGAAAGCACTTTCGCCACGAATTAGCGAGTGCTCTGGCCTACCTCCAACTACACGACGGTCGTCCCGATGCCGATCTCGTCGCCTATCTCGTAGCCTCTCATCACGGAAAAGTCCGCCTATCGATTCGTTCCCTTCCCGAGGAGTGCGAACCGGATCGACCGGAGGCCCGAGAACTCTTTGCTCGCGGGATATGGCACGGCGACAAACTACCTGTCGTAGACATTCCGGACACCGGCTCCGTGGGCCCGATTCAACTCGATCTGACCTATATGCGCCTTGGCGTAGGAAGTTGGCTCGAGCGCATGATCGCGCTACGCGACGAACTCGGTCCCTTTCGACTCGGCGAATTGGAAGCTCTATTACGGATCGCCGACCAACGCGCCAGTGCAGCCGAGAAGACGAACACGGACGCATCTGAAAGTTAGCGAAGTCAATGGAGATACCCTGTCTGTCAATCACCCAGCCTTCTTAAACAAAGCCCCTGTCTCCCATGACGACACCGACCACACATACCGCCACGACCCACACCGCGGACGAAACGACGCAACTCCATACCTTGCGCCTCCGTGGCTGTTCTCCAACGCCGCTCGCCAATTACCTAAAGGCACTGGCGATCCTTCGCATCGTGGCCGAGCAGGCCGATCCCGATGCCCGCGGGCGGTGGGAAGAAGACGACTTCATTCTTGAATCGCGGCTCGACTCTGAAGCACTGAGCGTTTTCTTCCTCCACACCTACGAACCGACGCCTTTTCTCTCTTCATGGAATGGAAATAGCGGATTCTACGGCTCTCATTATCGGTCTGCCATTACGGCCATCGCCTCTCTTGAGGAGTCAGCATCGTCACGTTTTTCCGAATATCGTAGAGCGATAACCGTCTCGAGAGAAACTATTACTTTGCTAAATCTGGAGAAGTCACCCAAGAAGGACACGAAA
>SLPW01000310.1 GCA_007131755.1 Myxococcales bacterium
CCACCCGGATGTTCAACTCGGTGCCGGAGTGGTGATCCCACGAGCGACGGTGGGTGTGAGCTATCTCTATTCGTCGACGACCCAATTTTTCGCCGGCGCCGACGCAATGTGGGCTCCGCAGAGCTCCGATGGTGTCCAGCGGGGAGCTACCGCTCGATTCGAACCCGGCCTTCGCTGGCGTGCCACCGACGGGGTGCACTTGATGGTGTCGACGCCGCTTCGCTATCAGGCCCGAACTCGCACTGACGGGGCCTGGGAGGTCGCCACGGGCGGGATGTTGTGGAGCGTCGTGCCACAGATCCAGTGGGAGCCGGTACGGCGCTGGTCGTTGCAGGCGGGACCGCGCCTTCCGATGGTCCAGGCACTGCGAGGCGAACAGCGCGAATCCATCGGATTTAACGCCGCCACGTCCTGGCGGTTCTGACGGGGCTGTCGTCGGCCCAAAGCAAAAGGACTATTCTTCGGGTTCGAAAGGAGGTAGGTCGTCGGGAGGGCCCAGCTCGGGGTTGGTCAAGAATTCCTCGTCGGTCAGGCTCTCCAGAAATGCCTTCAGGTCTTCTCGCTCCTCATCGCTGATCAAAAACCCGGGTACGAACATACTTTTATTGGGGTTTTCTGAGCCCACCCCGGCGTGGGGACCGTCCGCGATGGTGCGGCCGCCGGCGGCGTAGTGATCGATGACCTCATCGAGATCGGCCACCGAGCCGTCGTGCATATAGGGCTGGCGCACGGTGACGTTTCGCAGGGTGGGAGCTTTGAAGCGCCCCATATCCCCTTCGTCTCCCGTCACCTCGTGGACCCCCGTATTTGGCGGAGGGTATCCGCCCTCACCGTCGATATTGTACAGCCCGTTGACGTGGAAGATGGGCCCGGTGAACGTCTGGCCCTGGTGGTCGACGCTATCGCTGAAATTGAATCCCCCGTGGCAATGGAAGCACTCCAGCCGCTCCGAAAAAAAGAGGGTCATCCCCCGCTGGGCCGACTCCGACAACGCCTCCGGGTCGCCTTGATAGACGAACTGGTCATAGGGGCTATTGGCAGAGATGAGGGTGCGCTGAAACGATGCCAGCGCAGCGGTGATATTCGCCACGGTGAAGGGGTCGTCGTCGTCGGGAAAGGCCTCGGAAAACCGCTGTTGGTACCAGGGTTGCTCGCGAAGTCGCTCCAGCAATTCTTCCTCTCGATCGGCCATCCCCAACTCCACGGGGTGGTCGCTGAAGATCGGGGTAAGTGCCTGCGACTCCAGGGTCGTCACCAGGGGGTTGGCCCAGTTCAGAGTGCTGGCCCAGGCCACGTTGGTCAGCGTCATGCTGCGGCGCGGATGGACCTCGCCGGTAGAGCCGACGGCCCGGGGCAAATTGTCGACAAACCCCGACTCCTGGGGATGGCAGGAAGCGCAGGACTGGGTGGCGTTGGCCGACAGGCGCTTGTCGTAAAACAGCCCCCGACCCAACTGCGCCTTCTCTGGAGTCCAGGGGTTGTCCGCCGGGATCTGCGGCTGTGGAAAATAGTCCGGAACCGCCAGGCCGGGGCCACCGCCCTCTTCGGCGACCGGCTCGCCACAACCGGTGGTAGATCCCAGGGCCACCAGCCCCGCTCCGACAACCATCGCTATTGCCACTTGTTTCATCGCTTCTCGACTGCTCACGCAGAGGTCAGCGCTCCATCTTATGCACGAATTGCTGGTCGCCGCCGTGGAAATCCCCGTGGGGTAGCCCCATCGCCTCGAATAGTCCTGTGCAATCCGGGTCGTCAACGCCGGCCATACAACCGGCCGGGGTCTGATCGGTGTGGCTGTCCATATCCGTGGTGCCCACCAACGTGGCGAGGTCGATGACCACCTGGTGATGCTCGGGCTCGAAGTCCGGCAACTCCACAGTGATGCGGTTGCCATTGTCGCAAGATTCTGCCCCCGGACCGTCGCCGGGGTGGCAATTGGTGCTTCCCAGATGCAGTTGCCACCCCGTGTCGAGACCGGTGGTCGCCCCTTCGATGCGCATGAATTTATATCCGCCCAGCCAGTTCCAGAACATCGCCGTCTGATTTAGAGGGCTCGGGGCGGTGGAAACATCGATGTGGTTGTGCTCGAAGGGCACTCCGATTTGGAATCGAAGCCCCTGGACCTCGCGCTCGGCAATCGTCCCCGTGATAATATCGCGCGTCTCCTCCGGGGCGTTGCGGCACTCTGCTGTACCGTCCGCAAAGTCCAAAAGGGCCACCTGCTGGTACTGCCAGGGAGTATCCTGTTCCAACTCCAATTTGTGCCACTGCCCCTCGATGTCCTGCAACTCCACCTCACTGATATAGACCCGGAAGTCGAAGGGCTCAAAGGTGGTCGCTGTCGCACCCAAGTGTTCGTAGGTCTCACCACAAGCAAAGGGGGCGTCGCCGACGGTGGCTGCGAATTGGATCGTCGTCTCCTCCAGTTCGTCAATCTGGGAATCCTCATCGCCACATGCCGTCATACCTACCACGGCCAGCGGAATTGCCACGGCCAGGGCCGACCAATTTCCAAATGCTCTATCACTCATTGTCATCCTCAGCGTTGGTTGGTTCAGTTGATGCCAAAAAACTCGGACTCGATACAAATCCAAGAGCACAATGATGGACTTCCTCCCAATCACTACTCTACTCATGGAGAGGGACGTCGTTGACGGTAATCGATGCACCGTCGACCAGGCCCTGAGCGATCGTTGCAGGGGAAGGGGGATTGGCGGGATCATCGGCGCCCTTGATCGACGCCAGCGCTTCATCGAGATCCAATTCGAGAACTACGCTCATCTTAGCCTCCCTCAGCTCACCGGCCTGTAACGGCGGCGAGTGGTTGTCGCCGTATTCGATGTCAAAACCGATGCTTCCAGAAAAGGGCTCCCCCTCTCCGTCGGGCATCTGCCATATTCCTTGCAGGCTCACCCCTTCGGAAATTCCTTCGTCAATCGCCTTCGTATCGGGCAACGCCGAATAGAATCCGAACCGCAATCCACACCAGTCCTGGAGGGGAGGAGTGATCGTTCCCACCTGTTCCGTCGGCGCCGGTTTTCCATCGTCGACAACGAGCCAACGACTCGCTTTGAGCAACCGGTGAGGCGCCTCGGGAAGATGGGCGGCCTGAGCTTCGGGAATCAATGAGGGCAACGCGCTGAGCGGACCGGCCGACGGCCCATCACAGTCCAGAAGCTCGACGTGATCGAAGACCAGCTCCAGTCGTTGCAGCGGACTCGTCGTATCATCCGAGGCCCTGGCCTCCAGAATCACCTCTACCTCGGCCCCGGGCGTCGCCTCGCCATCAACGCAGGCTGAGGCCCATACCATCGTGGCAAGGACAACAACACTCAGTATGGCAATCACAGCAGTGGGTTGGTGGAGCATGACAGAACCAAAATGCAAATACCTCTCCAATCTGTCATCCGAGGGGGGCGATATAGATTACGGGGCACCCGCCTCGGTGCAGCAGACACCCTAAGGCTTACACCCCCACAGGGGAAATTCCATCCGGCAATTTGTCGCAGAACGAGACATCGCCAAAGACTTGTGGCGCCCGCCGGCCAGCGAGCAACAGGCCCTCTCAACATGCTCGACAGCCGGGCCTGATGGCCGACCCCATCTGGCCGATCGGATGCGTCGACCGGTCCCGCCCGCGAGCGGAATAAGTC
>SLPW01000204.1 GCA_007131755.1 Myxococcales bacterium
GCGACGAGGTCGAAGTCGTCAAAGCGAGGCGATATGGGTGTATCGTCGAGCTTGGACGGCGAAGAGATCGTCGTTCAGAACCGCCGAAGAGTGGTTTAAGACTTCTGTCGAGTACCACTAGAATTCGTACGTTCGTCTTCGACGATGTGTCCGTCTACGAGTCGGATGAGGCGTTGGCAGGACCTGGCGAGCTCCTCGTCGTGGGTGACGATGAGGAAGGCAGTTCCTGTGTCGGTGTTGATTTCACGAAGAAGATCCAGGACGCGGTCGGCCGTCTTGGTGTCCAGGTTTCCCGTGGGTTCGTCGGCCAGGACGAGCTCGGGCTCGTTAGTCAGGGCCCGTGCGATGGCGACACGCTGCTTCTGGCCCCCCGAGAGGTGGCGGGCGTTTTTGTCCTTGAAGTCGCCGAGTCCGACGCGGTCGAGCAATTCTCGGGCGCGCTCGCGAAGATCGGTGGAGAAGCGGCCGCGATCGACGGCGGCGGGCATCATGACGTTTTCCAGGGCAGTAAAGCCGGTGAGCAGGTGGTGGAATTGAAAGACGAACCCCAGGGTGCGTCCGCGAAGGCGGGTCACGCCCGTGTCGTCGAGGTCGTCCGTGGGTGTGCCGTCGACGGTGACCGTGCCAGAGGTGGGATGGTCGAGCAGCCCCATGATGTTGAGGAGGGTGCTCTTGCCCGATCCGGAGGGTCCGACGAGGGCGGAAAATTCACCGGGTTCGAGGGATAGGTCGATGCCGTCGAGGGCCCGGGTGGCGGCTTCTCCCTCGCCATAGTCGCGTACGATATCTTCGAGCAATACGATGGCGTCGCCCATGGCTCCCTCAAGCATTGGTGATGGCATCTGCCGGATCGAGCTTGGCTGCCCGTCGGGCGGGGACGATGGCGGCGAGGAGACCGGTGATCGTGGCGAGCAGACAGGCCAGTACGAAGATGGAAGGTGACGGCTCGATGGGAAAGATGACCTCGCCGGCCTCGTCGCGGATGTGGTCGTTGAAGATGACGGCCAGCGCGAAGCCGAGAATGGAGCCGAAGATGGAGCCCACCAGTCCCACGGCGGCTCCCTGGATGAGGAAGACACGCTGGACGGTGCCCATGGAGGCACCCATGGCGCGCAGCACGCCCACCTGGCCGCGTTTCTGAACCACTGTGACCACCAGGACGCTGGCGATACCGAGGGCGACGGCGATGGCGACGAAGACGGCGATGAGGATGGTGGAGGCGTTTTGGGTGCGAAGGGCGCGAAGCAGATCCTGATTGACCTCTTGCCAGCTGACGACGTCGTGTTCCGTCAGGGGCTGGAGGCGATTGGCGATGGCGTCGGCGTCGAAGAGGTCAATGACGACGGCTTCGATGCCGGTGACGCTGTCACCGAGATCGAACATGGACTGCGATTCGCGTAGGGAGACGAAGACCCAGGTCTGGTTGGGGGTTCCGGCGCCGACATCGAAGATACCTCGCACCGTAAAAGAGCGGGCGTCGTCGTTGCCGATGAGGACTCTCATCCGGTCGCCCACATCGACGTCTAATTCTCGGGCCAACTCGTAGCCGATGACGGCTCCTTGTTCTTCGACGCGGAACTCACCACGCAACAGGCGGTCTTCGATGTCGATGATCTGTTGGTAGGATTCGGGTTGTACACCTCGGATCTGAATGGGCTCCAGGATGGGCCCGCGTACGGCGGAGGCCGACCCGGTGGCGATGGGAGCGACGTCGGTGACCTCCGGTTCGGTGTCGAATTGATCGATGATCAGGCGCCAATCATCGATGTCGTCGATGCGCGCCGGTCGGGGTTCGACACGAGAAAAGACGTATTCGCCGTGTCGGGCGGTGTACAGGGGTTCCGATTCGGTGCGCTCCTCCGGTTCGACGATGATGTGGGCCTGTAGACCCATGGTCTGGTCGATGATGGATTGCTGCAGTCCCGAGATGAGGGAGGTCAAAAAGACGATGACGGCGACGCCGGCGGTGGCCCCGGCGAAGATGAGACCCGTCTGGCTGCGACCCTCTTTGAGAAAGCGGTAGGCGATGAAGAATTCGATGGGCTTCATAGGTAAGCCTCCCGGGCTTTCGGGAGGTAATGATCGTATTGCAGGTTCACGTGAGCGGGCGGGCTGGCGGTGATCCACCGGTGGGATTGTTCGTCCGTTGGCAACTCGACCTGGGCGCGGGGAGGTTCGGGAAAACCCGTATCGGGCGCCGGATCGGGCTCGTGATCGTCGTCGTCGGGTTCGAAGAACTCGCCTTGGCGCAGGCGCTCTCCGGGGGCGGCTTCCGGGTCGGCGACGACCAGGTCGCCCTCGTCGAGGCCGTCGACAATCTCGACGAAGTGATCGTCCTGAAGGCCGATGTCGACGTCGACGCGTCGGGTGCGGTTGTCGTGAAACGTCAGCACCCAGGGCTGCTCGCCAGTGAGGTTGCGCACGGCAACACGGGGCACGACGAGGGCGTCGTCTCGGCGGCCGAGCTCGATGTCGGCGGTGGTAGTCATGTCGGCGCGCAGATACTCGGGAGGGTCTTCGATGCGTAGATAGGCGGTGATGGCACCGCGCTCGGCGTCGATGGAGGGGTCGATGCGGTAGACCTCGGCCTCAAAGGGACGATGGGGATAGGCGTCGGTGATGGCCAGGACCGGTTGTCCGACCTCCAGGTTGGCCAGTTCGCGCTCGTCGGGGGTGATGCGGATATCCAGCGGACCCTCTGGTGCGATGGCGATAAGGGGTTCGCCGGGTTGTACGGAGGTGCCTGATTCGACCTGGCGGGTGAGGACGGTGACGTCGTCGGGAGCTCGAATCGTATATCGTCGAAGCTGATGGCGGGCGAGCTCGCGCTCGGCTTCGGCGCGTTCGACCATGGCGGCGGCTTCATCGTAGGCGCTGCCGTCGACGGTGGCCTCTCGGTAGGCGGCGCGGGCTCGCTCGACGTCGGCGCGGGCGTTCTGGACCTGCCGTTGGCGATCGTCGACCTCAGCTCGGGTTCCCACGCCCGCTTCGTGGAGTTGACGGGCCCGCTGGAGTTCCTGTTCGGCGGCTTCCAGATTTTGTTGGGCCTGGTTGAGATCCTGGAGCGCCGTGGGAGCCCCCTGGTCGACGACGGAGTCCAATCTGGCCCGAGCCTCTGCGACACCGGCTTCGGCTTGCTCGACGGCCAGGCGACCCTCCTCGTCGTCCAGAGTGAGCAGAAGGGCGTCCTCTTCGACCTGGTCACCCCGTTCGACCTCCACGGAGGTGACCGTGGCGGCCACCTGAGCGGTGAGCACCGTGCGGCCCTCCGGCTCGATCTGGCCGGTGGCGACCAGGGTTTCGACGATGGCGCGCATTTCGGCCTCGGCCACCGGTACGGAAGGGGGAATGGCGAGGCGAAAGATCAGGACGCCGAAGGCGATGACGGCGACTGCGATGGCGAGGCCGATGAGGATACGTCGTTTCATGGTTCCCGGTGCTCGGCTTCGGGTAATGCGGGGGCTGCGATGGAAAAGATAAGCGCCGTTGGGAAACACAAAATCGACAGGGGGGCTTTCGTGAACGCAGAAACAAGCAGATCGCTGCTTGCCGTGCCGTTTTCGTCCGAGCGGGCCCGTTTGCGAAGCGGGTCGGGAGGGCGGTAGAATAGATTCGGAGGTGAAACAAAAATATATCTGGAGTCTTTTGATTATGAGGACCAAATCATTTGCGGCATATCTGGTCGTATGCCTATTCCTGGCGGCCTGTGGCGACGGCGAAGGAGAGGAGGAGGGTTCGAGCTTTCCCGATCTGGAGTCGGGAAATCTGGCCGCCGAGGCCTGGGACTGGGTGGTGGAGGGGATGAGCTGTGACGGGGAAGAGGTGGTGCGCTTTGTGGGGTTGGTGGAAGAGGAGAGCGATGAAGGGGAGGTAGAGCGAAAGGCGCGATATTTTCGAGGAGATGATTGCGTCGACGCAGGAGATCTGTTCTGGGATCGCCTGCCCGACGCTGACGGCGATACGGTGTCTGTACTCGTAGATTCGGAGACGCAAGAAGAGCAGGTTTTCGCCGTGGCCAGCGCCGGTGATCACGTCCTGAGATTGGAAGGAGACGAGGAGATTCGGATGCGCAAGGTGGAGCGCGCGACCCATCCCACGGCGATCCCCGATCTGGACGATTTTGATCTGGCCGGAGAGTGGTGGATGGAGGATTACCCCTGTACGGAGGAGCTCGTGCCGCAACTTGTGCGGGTCGTTCACCCTCCGGGAAACCTCCACGTCAGTAAAATCGTGGGCGACGAATGTGTGGACGACGGAGAGAGCTTTCTGGACGCAAGCCTAAATGGAACGTCGATCTCCGGGACGACCTGGGTGGTGGAGCAGCCCGATTTTTTCGACGAGGAGGACGTGGAGGGAAAAGTCGAGGTAACGGGGACGGTGCGCACCGAAGACTTTATTCGACTTGCCGTGATGGGCCACGGCGTGTCGCTACGAAGGGTGAAGGGGGAGTAGTGGGGCCAATGACGGGGGAATGGCCCCTCAACGGAAGGGGCCTTCGATATCGGAGGTGATCCAGCCGCCGTAAAAAGGTCTGGGTTCGGGACGGGCCAACTCGCCATCGACGAGGCAGGAGTCGACAAGGCTGGGATAGAAGGCGATAAAATCGCGGATGCTCTCGAAGCCGCGAGATGGCTCCGGATAGCACCATGCGGCCTCGGCGATTCGCTCGTCGCCCACGACGAGATCGAAATAGTCGGCCACCCCCTTCCACTCACAATAGGTATTGCGATCGCAGGGGTCCAACAGCTCCATGCGCACATCTTCCGGGGGGATATAGAAGGAAGGCGGATGTCCTGTCTCACAGACCCGTAGAGCGCGGGAGGTGTCGGCAATGCGGGTGTCGGCGTGGATGACCTGAATGCGCCGATGATCGGGGCGGATGACCGGAGGACGGGGATATTCCCAGATGGATTCGCGTCCGGAGACGTGACGAGTGCGCATGGGGGACCTCGCAGGACGACGATGAACTCAGGTGGTTTGACAGGGCATAAGGTAGACACCGATGTTCGGTGGGCCAGTGATGTCCTTCGGCACTTGGTCGGCACTCTCCCACGGGGGAGCATCTACACAGTCCTGGCGAGCACCACTGGCCGATGAAGCGAGGCGTGATAAAGTGGCCTCCAGGCGCGATCTGAGCACATTCGATATTCCCTGGTACGCGCTGTGCGTGAGAACGAGGTGACGATATGAGTTCGCGGTATGATGGAAGGGGTCGGGTGGTCCCGCTTCGCGTAGCCCGGCAACTGCTGGAGCAGCGCGATCAATTGGTGGAGCAGTTGCAGAAGGCGCGACGGGAGCGCGATCGCCTGCTGGCCGAGAGGCGACGGACCGATGGCGAATGCGAGGAGTTGGAGCGACAGTTGCTCTCGGCTCGTGGCGAATTGGAGATGTTGCGTGAGCGCTGTGAGGAGATCGAAGAGGCGTCGCCGCCTGAAAAAGAAAGCAAATTGGAGAATGAGCAGGTGGAGAGTCTCCAGCGTCAGGTGGCCCGGCTGACGGACGACCTGGAGCGTGTGCGCAGGCGAACGGGCGACGAGATCAACGACGCCCGACGTGAAGAGAGGGTTCGGCTGCTGGCAGGATTGGGGGCGGTGTTGGATGCGGTGGACCGGGCGCTGGCGTTTGCAGTCGACGAGGACCCCTGGCGCCAGGGGTTGGAGGCGATCCGCGGGCAATTGCTGGCATTTTTGCGTGGAGAGGGAGCGACTGTTGTGGGGGAAGTGGGCGATGAGGTGGACCCACGGATTCATCAGACCACGGGTACGGTGGAAGCAGGGGAGGTAGAACGCGGGAAGGTGGCGCGTGTCGATCGGGTGGGGATCGTGCTGGAGGACGGCACGGTAGCTCGCACGGCACAGGTGGCGGTGGCGAGATGAGAGCCCGGGTCAGGGGGGGAGGAGTTTTTCTCTGTGGGGGATAAAGGGGCGGTCGGCCTCGGGCTCCTGGCGCGTGAAGAGCCCGCCGGCGACGATCAGCACGGCGGCAGCGGTGTGGGGTATCCAGGCGGTGGTGTCGAAGAAGCCAAAGAAGGGAATCGACAAGAAGAGCGTGGCGCCGACGACGAGATCCAGGATGAGGTGGCCCCGAACGGGGATGCTCTTCACCAGGCCCCATTCATAGTCCGTGAGCAGGCTGTAGGCGATAAGCCAGACGCCGAGGACGACGGGAATCCAGGTCGCCGGGCCTCCGATGACGGCATAGCCGAATAGCCAGGGCAGGGTGATGAGATAGACTCCCAGAAGGTAGTCGAAGAGACCGTGGATATTGGTACTGACAATCCTCATTGCGCTCCTCCCGGGGGAAGGCGGAGAATAACGAACGGAGTCGACGGCAGTAAATCTATACAGATCGCAGCCAGGACCAAAGCAGATGCGCGAGTGGTTCGACGAAAGAGCGCGCGAGATAGAGGAGGCGACGCCGAAGGAGCGAGATCGCTATGCCGACTTTCTACGTCTGGCGGCGATCTGTGTCGTCGTCGTGGGCCACTGGCTTGCGCCGCATATCTCGATGGGTCCGGTGTCGGTGAGGGTGCGGCTGGTATTCGGGATGGTGGAGCCGCTGCAGTGGTTGACCTGGCTCTTTCAGGTCATGCCGGTCTTCTTCTTCGTGGGTGGGATGATCAACGCCTTGAGCTGGGAGAGGGCGTCGGCAGATAAGTCCTATACCTATGTGGACTGGCTTCGCAGGCGGGCCAGGAGGTTGTTGTGGCCGCTGGTGCCGTTGTTGGTGGCCTGGATCTTTGCGGCGTTGGTTCTGGAAAGTATGGGGATGCGCACGACCTATGTCAGCCGTGCGTCGCACGCCGTTCTGTATCCGATCTGGTTCCTCGCCGCCTACCTGTGCGTGGTGGCCGTCGCGCCACTGGCCC
Organism: Myxococcales bacterium; assembly: GCA_007131755.1. GTDB lineage: Bacteria > Myxococcota_A > Bradymonadia > Bradymonadales > Bradymonadaceae > SLJM01. The sequence continues at coordinate 6,869 of SLPW01000204.1, forward strand.
ACTGGATGCACAGGCGCCTGGGGTGGATCGCTCTGGCAGCCATGGTGGCGGCGGCGGGGGTGGTGGACGCATTGGTGTGGGCCGGGTGGAACGAGGCGGCGTGGTTGAATTTTCTCTTTGTGTGGGGGGCGATCCACCAGGCCGGCTTTTTCTGGTATGAGCGGGGCCTATCGAAACGGGTGATGGTGGGAGTTTCTGTGGCGGCGACGGCGCTTGTGGGGCTGTGGCTTTTGGTGCGGCTTAGCCCTTATTCGGCGACGATGGTGGCTGCGGGATTTGAGCGGCGCCCAAACGACTTGCCTCCGAGCATCGCGCTTCTGGGGCTTGCGACGGCGCAATTCGGCCTCCTGGTGGCCCTGCGCCGTCCCGTGGAGCGTTGGTTGCAGCGAGCCGGGGTGTGGGCGGTGGTCTCCCTGGGCGGGCAGCGGATCATGACCATCTATCTATGGCATATGACGGCCATGATTGTTGTGGCGCTGGCCCTCATCCCCACCGAGATATGGCCCATGCCCACCGAGCCGGATACTACCTGGTGGCTGCTTCGGATCCCCTGGGTTCTTCTCCTGAGCTGTGTTCTCGCGCTGCTCGTGGTGGTCTTCGGGCGTTTCGAACAGCCTGAGACGGCAGATCCGGCCAGTCGATCTGGCGTCCTCGAGACATCGCGCGCTGTGGTGTCGGTGGGACTCGTCAGCTTTGGTATCGCCCGCTTGATGTTGGATGGGCTTTATGCAGGAGGCGGCATAAGCGGGCTGTCCTGGACGGCCCTTGCCGTGTTGGGGCTGGGGCTGGTGGGGCTCGGAGTATTTCGCAGGGATTGAAGCATCGGTATCTGCGATCAGTCGACGTTCGTCGGAGCCTGTCGAAGCTCAGCGGCCAGGTGCTCTCGGATCGTCGTGGTGGAATCGGTCACTTCTCTAAGCTCATAAAAGTGGGACGAAGGATGTTTGAAAGCCATCGTGAATATCGGATTCGGCGATGGGGAAACTCTTCGTGGTCGCGACCTCGGGATAGGAGAATATGGCAGTTGGGAAGGGACGAAAATTTCGGTCCTTCCGGCTCCGCGTACAGAGTCGATGTATTGTGGAATGTGAAAGTATCGCAGGAAGATGGTCTGTAGCACAGTGGAGGGAGCTCTCGATGGGCTCACCCCGTGAAGCGGAAGGGACGGTTGTGGGGTTTTGAATTGTCTATAAGGGGGCGGGTGTTCAGCTTTGGCGCAGACGAAGAAGAGGCGTACGCAAGTTGAGCCCGAAGTGAGAGGACCCATCATGGCAGAGCAGTCGCGAGGTGAAGAGGTATTGTTGACGGGGGCGACGGGGTTTGTGGGAGGGGCGCTGTACCCGGTGCTGGAGGAGGCGGGATACCGGGTGCGTTGTGCGACGCGAAATCCGGATCGGGCGGCGCAACGATGGCCAGGGCGGCGATGGGTGGAACTAGACGTGGAGGTTCCGTCGTCGGTGCGTACGGCTCTCGAGGGCTGTCAAAAGGCCTATTATTTGATCCATCGCATGGTGGACTCGCCGGATTTCGAGGAGCGCGAGACCCGAGCAGCGATGACGTTCTTGGATGCCGCCACAGAGGCCGGCGTCGAGCGCATCGTCTATCTGGGGGGAATCAAGCCTCTGGCGGAGCCGGCACGTCATCTTCGAAGTCGGCTGGTGACGGGGGCGATCTTGCGAAGCGGTGAGGTGACGACCGTGGAGTTGAGGGCGTCGATGATCATCGGGCCCGGAAGTGCCAGTTGGCAAATGGTGCGCGATGTGGCGACGCGGCTTCCCGTGATGTTGTTTCCGAAGTGGTTGAATAACCGTATGGAGCCGGTGGCCATCGAGGATGTGACGGTGGCGTTGAAGGCGGCGCTAGAGATGGAGGTGGACAAGAGTCGGTGGTTTGCCATCCCGGGCCCGGAGCGTCTGAGCTTTCGAGAGTGTATCGAGCGGGTCTGCGATCAGATCGGTAATCGCCCGGTGATGATCGGCGTGCCCGTGTTGACGCCTCGGTTGTCCAGCTATTGGCTGCGCTTCGTCACCGGGACGGATTACCACCTTGCTCGCGCCCTGGCCGAAGGGCTCAAGGATGACCTGGTGGCGGAGAGCGACGAGTTCTGGGAGCTCATCGGCCATGAAGATCTCATGAGCTATGACGAGGCGGTGCGGCGGGCCCTGTCGCAGGAAGAGCCTCATCGAAATGCCTTTGAGCGGGCGATACACGCCGCCATTGGCCGAGAGCGTTCGGGTCAGTGACGGAAGATCGAGATGGGCTAAACAGAAGCCTTGCTCCACCCTGATCGTCCATGCCGCTGTCGCCGAAAAGGCAGAGGAGATGGGGGGATGCTGGGGATAAGAGGATATATGATTGTGAATGAAGAACTCCGGTTTTCCAGGTAAGTATGGTTTTGCCTGTTGTGACTTCTGCTCTTGAAAGGGCGGGGGGGAAGTGAAAGAGTTGGGCCCCATTTCGTTGGATGCCCCCCGGAATCGAGATCAGAGTGATGAAAGCTTACGAAAGCCTGGAAGAACATTTCGCCGAATTTTACCGACTTCAGGAGATCATGTCCGTATTGCGCTGGGATTACGCGACGACGATGCCTGCGGGAGCGGCGAAGGCGCGGTCGGAACAATTTGCAACTCTGAAGTCTCTGATCCACGAAAGAGTGGTGGATCCCAAGGTCGGGGGGTGGCTTGAGGAGATCGGTGACGGGGAAGGCCTCGATGAGTGGCAACGGGCGAATGCGCGCGAGATCCGACATCTTTGGACGCATACCAGTAGCGTTCCCTCCGAATTGGTCCGAAAGCGCAGCCGCATGGAGACGCGGTGTGAGATGGTCTGGCGCACAGCCAAGGAAGACGATGATTTTGATCGGCTTGCACCACACCTTCAGCAATTGCTGGAGGTGACACGAGAGATTGCAACCATCAAGGCAGAGGCGCTGGGCGTCGATCCCTACGACGCCCTGCTTGGCTGGTATGATCCAGGGATGACGGCAGAGAAGGTGGATGCCGTTTTCGACGACCTCGCCGGGTTCTTGCCGGGGTTTCTCGAAGAGGTGTTGGATAAGCAGGCTCGTCTTCCCGAGCCGGCGAATCCGGAAGGTCCATTTGAGCTCGAGCGCCAGGAAGCGTTGGCGAGGCGATTGATGGAGGCCTGGACCTTCGATTTTGACCATGGACGCCTGGATACGAGTCTTCATCCCTTCTGCGGGGGGTATCCGGAGGATGTGCGGATTACGACGTGTTATAAAGAGGGCGATTTTCTGCGCTCCACCATGGCTGTGCTTCACGAGACGGGACATGCCCTGTACAGCCGGGGGCTTCCCAAGCAGTGGAGAACGCAGCCCGTGGGAAGAGCGCGGGGAATGAGCGTTCACGAAAGCCAGTCCTTATTCGTGGAGATGCAGGTGGGGCGAAGTCAGTCCTTCGTGCATTGGGCGGCTCCCCTTTATCGCGAAGCCTTCGGTGGTAGCGACGAGGCCTGGTCGGAGGCCAATATTCATCAGCTCAAGACTCGGGTGCAGCGAAGTCTGATCCGGGTCGATGCCGACGAGGTGACCTATCCGCTGCATGTGATCTTGCGCTACCGCCTGGAGAGAGAGTTGCTCGGAGGGGATCTGGAGGTCGAAGATCTGCCCCAGGCGTGGGATGAGTCCATGGAGCAATTGGTGGGGATTCGACCCCAGAACGATCGCGAAGGATGTATGCAGGATATCCACTGGGTGAGCGGGATCTTCGGTTATTTCCCCACCTATACTCTGGGGGCCCTGATGGCGGCACAGCTCTTTGAGGCGATGAGCCAAGAGATATCGGACGTAGAAGAGGCCATCGAAGAGGGGAATTTCGGGGTCTTGCGCGAGTGGTTACGAGAAAATATTCATCGTCGGGGATGTCTAAAGTCCACCGATGCGTTGCTACGGGAGGTCACGGGGAGTGACCTGGATGCGAAGTATTTCAAGGAGCATTTGAAGAAGCGGTATCTGGATGAGCAGTAGGAAGCGGTATGGAACGTGAAGTGTCGGCGATGCGCCGCATCGCCGAAGAGGAGGGCGATCGGCTGCGGCGGTGGAGCCGAAGGGTAGCTCGGGAGTGGCAGAAGCTGTCGAAGCGCTATCCCTCGGCGCGACGCCTGGCCTCGGATGTGGACTTTCTGCAGCAGACGACGAGCCGATTCTTGTCGGCATTGGACAGGATGGATTGGGTGGAAGCGCTGGACGGTCTCAGGAAAGAGATCGACAGGGTGATCGACAGATCCGAGCCAACGGATTCGTCGCGATGGCAGTGGGATCGCGAAAGGGGAGTATTTCGGCCGATGACTGACGGTCCCGCCTGGCGAGACGGGAGCGAGTGGACGGTGGACGTCGCCCGATGGGTGGAGTGTCCGCTGGAGGTGGACGAGACGTCGGCGGTCAGCAACGGGGCGGTGAGTTATCCCATCTTGTGCACCCATCGGGTTCGAGCCAATCACCAAGCCGTGGCGAGGGCCCTGGGATGGGCGGCGGTGATGACCGGCCTTCGCCGATGCCTGCAAGGACGCGCGAAAGATCTGGAGGTGCTGTTGTGCCACGAAGCTAGACAGGACGTGGTGACAGGAGAGACCGACGGGTGGGAAAGAGGACGTCCGGGAGCCGATGAGTTCGGGTTTGTCGCCCATGGAGAGTTGTTGCGTCGAATGGAGCGCTTCGACGAAGTCGACGCCGAGGCTCATTGGATCCGCTGGAGGCTGGAGCGACGAGTAGCCCGACGGGAGTTGCGAGTGATGGGCGAGAGAGGTGGGAGCCGGTTGCGCATCGAGGTGGAACGCCCTCTTCGCAGGATGAGATTGGTGGAGCGCAGGGCTTCACGGGTGGTGCGAAAGAGACGCCATGTCTTCGTCGAACCCCGCAGGGCTCGCACGGAAGACCGCTACTTCGCCGATGTGGACGAATTGGATGCCGCCCTGGAGGAGGAGATGGCAGCACAGATCGAGGCTGGCTTTCGCATCTTGTCGGAGGAGTATTTCGAATAAGTCTTTCGCGAAGCAACGACACCAAAGCAGACCATCTCCTCCATCCCCATATCTCCTTATATGACAAGCCGAGATGGGATTGTTCCCCCAAATTGGCGGAAGAAGAACTCCGGTTTGCCAGACAAGAGTGGTTTAGTTTAATTCGCGGCGACGAAGACCTGTAGATAGGCGAAGCCGAAGGCGGCCAAGAAGAGGATGGTCGTGATGAGATATACGGCAAAGGTCAGATAGTTGTAGCGTTCCATGGGCTAGACCAGGTTGAAGAGTTCGGCGTGAATGTGGGTGGTGGGCACATCACAGGCGAGCAGGGCTTTTTCGACGTTGATCAACATCGGATAGGGCCCGCACAAGAAATACTGATAGCGTGCGGGGTATTCAGGAAGGTAGGTGTCGAGCATCGCTGCATCGACGTAGCCCTGCTCGCCATCCCAATCGTCGGGCGGGTCGTTGAGGACGTAGATTGTCTCCAGGTGGGGAAGTCGATCGTGGAGGGCATCGATCTCTTCTCGAAAGGTTAGATTTTCCAGTTGTTTGGCGGCGAAGATCAACAGCAGGTGACGAGTGTCGCCGTAGTCGGCCAGGGTGCGAAGCATGCTCATGATGGGGGTGATGCCGATCCCTCCGGCGAGGAAGACGTAGCCCGCTGCGGGATAGCGCTCAAAGGAGAACGCTCCATAGGGCCCGTCGATATAGGCTGTGGCACCTTCGGGGAGGTGATGGACGTCGGCGGTGAAGTCACCCAACTCTTTGATGGTGAACTCCAGAAATTCCGTCTCCAATGCGCTGGAGGCCATGGAGAAGGGATGTTCTTCGATGCTGAAGGGAGAGTCCCACAGGGTGAGCCAGGCAAATTGGCCGGCGTCGAAGTCAAACCCCTCGTGACCGACGGGCTCGCAGCGCAGGGTGTAGACGTCTGCTCCTTCGTCGCGGATCTGGGTCACCTCGTAGGGATGGCGAAGAAAGGACAGGGGCTTGAAGACGCGGATCCACAGCAGGACAGTCACGGAGGCGATGCCCATCAAGATCCACAAGATCTGTTGCCACAGATCGGCGATATAATGTCCGACGCCAATGACGTGTCCCATGGCGAGCCCCAGGGTGGCGATGGCGAGACTGCCATGGATGACGCGCCATGTTTCGTATTCCAACTTCAAAGAGGTGCGCCAGACGGAGGTGACGATAAGCCCCACCAGGGCGAGAAGGCTCAGGGTGGCAAACCACACCCGCGGAGGTTGTTGAGGTAAGTTGAGCAATTCGAAGGACCGATCGCGCCAGAACAAAAGAGCGGGGTGAGCGAGGATGATGAGGAAGGCGGCCGTCGAGATTTCGCGGTGAAATCGCAGGATGAGATCGAGGCCGTAGGGAGCTTCGATGTGGCGAAACCGGGCGGTGAGGAAGAATTGCAGGCCGATCATCGCCAGGCCCACGAAGCCGAGGGCGACGCTGAGTTCGGTGATGAAGTCTCGTCCCGGCGGTCTGGGGCCCAGAAAGACGACGCACAGCGGAAGCAGGGACACGATGACATATAGTCCAAGCCAGAAGGCTCCTTGAATGAGATGCTTCATGGCCGCCGGTCCCCGAGGTAGCGTCGAAAGTGAGTCACCACAAATATTGACGGGGACAACGGGGGAACAAGAAAGAAGAAGTCGGAGGTGGAAAGAACGGAGTGTGATCCACCTTGATCGGTTGTAGATCTCAAAGTGGTCGAGCCCCCCCCTGGCCTCAACGTTGCCCAGATCTTCGCAGGGCCATCAAGTAGCCCTGGTGCCGCTGGCGTAACTTGCGAAAACCTTTCCACA
>SLPW01000226.1 GCA_007131755.1 Myxococcales bacterium
AACTGCGGAGCCGGAAGGTTTGGCGTATTGCCAGCCAGATCGCTGTAGTCGCCACTCTTCAACCGCTCGTAATCGATGTCACGGTGGCTCAATTGATGGGGGTCGAACTCCGGATTCTCTCTTCCAGTCCAGGGCCCCGTCGCCTCCTCAGGACTCACATAGCCCTCGTCGGCGTCGATATCGAGGCGCCGGCGCTCCGGCTCGGTCTGACTGGAAAACCCGATGGTGAACGAATCGTCCCCGCCTGAGGAGTCACTGCTATTATTCAGGGTCAGCGTCCCGAAGATGAATACCACCACCAGGGCCGTCACCAGCATGATCGCGATATCTTTGCCGGTCAGATCCGTGCTCTCACCGCCGCCGGAAGAGCCCCCCGAGGGGGAGCTCTGCATTCGATGATTCATCGACATATCTTCATCTCCTCAGTTGCGAATCGTTGCGCACAACCTCATCGCTTCATGGCATCACTACCATATTGGGCTCTGAATATATCACTTCCGCCCCGCTTCCGAGAACCCCGAAGGCATCGGCACCGCGACAAAGCGTCTCTCCCGAGTCATCGAGCACACAGAGATGACCGGCCTGCACGGCCACATCCGTGACTACCACCTCTTCGTCGACAGCTCTGAGATCGTTGACCGCCATCGGGATCGGTGAGCCGAGCCACCCGTCGACATCCCAGCCTCCACAAAAAAGTGCATCATCTGCGATGGCACATACCGTAAAATCTCCTACTGCCAACGTCTCCCAGGGCCCCTCGAAGACCCGGGGGTTCTCGGCGAATAGGGAGTCCGGATTTCCGGTCAAGAAGGTTCCGTTGCCCCAGCAGACGACATCTGCCTCGTCGTTCAATCCACAAGTGTGATGCGACGCCGCTTCGATGGCCACGAAGTTGTGCCCGAAGTCCACCTTCGCCGCCTCTTCCATTCCGCTGCTCTTGCCGTGACCGAGCTGTCCGAATTCGTTTGCCCCCCAACACCAGACCTCTCCGTCGGAGTTCAGGGCGCAGCTATGCAGGTCTCCCGTGGCGACGTCGACGAAATCATCGCCCTCCAGATCTACGCGCAGCGGCTCATCGTAATACCAACTTCCGTTTGTCCTCCCCACCTGCCCGTAGGCGTTGTCTCCCCAGCAAAAGACGTCCCCACCATCTGCCACGGCACAGCCGTGAGAATGTCCCAGGTCCAGGGCGCGGTACAACTCGAGACTGTCCACCGGCAGGGGGTCGGCGCTGGCGTTGGTGCTGTAGATACTCAGCCCGAGTTGTCCGTGGTGATTTGCACCCCAGCACTGCAATACGCCCGCCTGTGAGTCGTCCCCGTCGATTCCACAGCCAAACCCGTCACCCAGAGCCATCGTCGTCGGACTCCAATTCGGTAATTGCCGCGGCGCGCCGGTGATCCCCGGCCGATCCACCTGCTGTTGCATCGACTCATTTCGTCCCCAACAGTAGGTTTGCTCGGCCGAGGCATCGATCCCACATACGACGTGACCGCCCATCACCAACTCATCGAAAGTACTTTTTTCACCACCTACGGGCTGAAGGGAGTATTCTCTCGTCGAGCGCCCGTCTCCGACCTCTCCCAATCCGTTGCCTCCCCAGCAGTGAATCTCGTCGGTGGCGTCAATGCCACACCCGTGGGTCTGCCCGACGGAGACTCTTCGCCACTGGCCATCCACCGACGACGGCACCGAGCGCTCCTCGTTACTTGCATCACCCACCGTCCCGAATCGATTGTCTCCCCAGCACTTCAACTCCCCGCCGTCGGTGATGCCGCACACCGTATGGAGCATGGCCGACAATTCGACGAAATTCTCGTCGGACTCCAGCTCTGCCGGAAAGGCAATCTGGCCTGTGGGCGCATCCCGCCCCACCTCACCATAGACATTGAATCCCCAGCACATCACGGACTCCGTCGCTGTGAGTACGCATGTCGTCACCCCGCCGACCTCCACCTCTACTGCGTGACCGAACAAATCCACCTCCGTCGGCAACACCACCTGGTCTGCCGGAGACCATGGATCGATTGCCCCGGCAAAATTTCGCCCCCAGCAGAATACCGAACCGGACTCCGAGACCCCGCAACTATGATGAAAGCCCGTCGACACATCGACCATCACCTCATCGACGTCGACCCTTACGGGCTCGCTCGATTCGTCGAGTTCGGAGGTACCCAATTCACCGTTCTCATTATTACCCCAGCAATAGATCTCTCCCTCCTCCGTGACGGCACAATTATGCTGGAATGCTGCATCAACGCTGACGAAGGGCCCGCCGAGCACAGGCGTCGGTGAATATACCTGTTCGGCAGCCGGCGCCCCCACCTGCCCGTGATGATTAAATCCCCAGCAATGGGTCTCCCCCTCTTCGTCCCACGCACAATAATGTCCTCCTCCCACGGTCACTCCCTCCACATCAATGGGCAACGCCACCTTTACGGGCTCCGAGTACATGGGCTGCGCAAAATCCTGCTGACCGGACATCCCGTAGTGATCGGTTCCCCAGCAATATAGTTCGCCCTCCCAGTTCACCGCACAGGAGACGTGGGAGCCGGCGGCGACGTCACGCCAGACCTGCTCCTCCACATCGATCTGCGCCTCCCCAGAGACATCGTCGATCCTGGCCGTGACCTGCGACTGGCCGGCGCTGAACCCCGTCACCTCCCCGTCGTCGTCGACGACGACCACCGACTCGTCGTCACTGGACCAATGGACATCCTCTGCGTCCACCTCGACTTCTGTACCATCTTCGTCCACCGCCACGGCCTCCAGACGCATCCGCTCTCCCACGGCAATCGTCATCGTCGAGGGCTCTACCCTCACCTCCACGATCGCCGCCGGCGACGGATCGTCCGCATCGGGTCCGTCGTCGGCGTCGGGCTGGTCATGGCCATTGGGCCACTCCCCACCATCGGGCCCTGCGCCGGCGTCGGTCCCATGGCCGGCGTCGGCCTGATCGTCTCCTCCCACATTCCAGCCGTCGTCGTTGTCCGCCTTCGATGAATCTTCACTGCCACAGGCCACCACCATCAACATACAAGCGGCGATTGCCAGGCATCTGACCACAGCACGACCGTCCATCCTTGCCGTCATTTCACTTTCTCCACAGCAGCACAAATCAATGTACAGACATCCACCCAAACCCCATTCCGACCGGATTTCGCTGCCCAGAGGATGACAAAATCTCCGCTCGCTGGCAAACCGCGCCCCTGATTGAACGCTTCGCTATTCAAACTCCTGCCAAAGTTGATTCCCCCTCGATGTGTATCCACTGCCGGCCAGTGTCTCTGCTGCGATATCGCCAAAAGCATGCAAGCACCCACTCGTCACGAAGGATTTTTCGGAGACGATGTGTTCCTGCGCATCGTCTCCCAAAACCGTAACCCTTCCGGGTAGCACCCTACCCACAGACATGCAGGGAACGGACACCCTCCCCGCCAACGGCTCACGATTGATCACATCTTGCGTTTGCTCTGGTTTTGTTGGCCCGAGAACACAGAACCTTGGTGCGATGCCATCCCTGGCATCGTCGTCGCGATACCCCGCCATCACCGGCGATGCCAGGGATGGCATCGCTCCATCACGTGGTGAGTTGAATCCTCGTATCACGGCAACGATGAACATTTTGGGCACTGGCTTATCCC
>SLPW01000307.1 GCA_007131755.1 Myxococcales bacterium
AACGACGATCTCTTTGTCGTCTATGCTCGACGATGCACAAGCATCGCCTCACTTCGACGACTTCGACCTCGTCGCCCAGTCCTCGCCGAATACGGCTCAGGACTTCCGCCGAGCACCACTAAAGCAGATTTACTTCGAGAACCGGGGTGCTGTTGAGAACGGCGACATCCAAAAAGCAAGGGAGATGCTGGGGATTATGGAGATATGGGGAAGGGTTTGTTTTTCTCCCCCCCATCTCCTCCATCCCCATATCTCCTTTTCTTTTTTCACGCCAAGATGGGATTGTCCCCCCACACCGGTGGAAGAAGAACTCCGGTTTTCCTCGTAAGAGTGGTTTAGTCCTCGAAGATATCGCCGGAAATATCGTGGGCCTGCACGCCGCGGCAGGCGATGGCGTGCTGGTGGGCCGGGCCACAGATGGCGAGGATGCCGCCCCATAACTCGACGGCGTGCTCCAGGGCGGCGCTCTTTCGGAAGAAATAACCCTCCCCCGTCTCTCGGGCCTCCTCCACGGGGCGAAGCACTTCTCCGGCGCAATATACAGCGTTGTCGATCCGGGCGCAGGTCTGCCCCTCGCCGGTGGCCACCTCGTCGACGCCGATCATTTCTACGACCTCGGCGGGCTTATTTCGCGGATCGAGATCGTCGAGACCGAATTGGCCGTATTGGTTTCGGCCCCAGCAGTGGAGCTGACGGCTGTCTCCGAAGGTGGCGCAGGTGTGTTGGAAGGCGACGTCGAAGTCGTCCACCGGGCCCAGTTCTTCTCCCACTCGATCCGGGTGGTGAACATGGAGGACACCGAAGAGATCGAGGCCCACCTGTCCGTATTGATTGCTCCCCCAGCAATACAGCGCGCCCTCCTGATCGAGGGCGCAGGAGTGCTCGGCGCCGACCCCCACACGCACCGCATAGTCGATGCCCTCGACCTTGCGGGGGGCCCTGATGATCTCCTCTATGTCTTCGCCGGCGCCGATCTGTCCGCTCTCGTTGCTGCCCCAGCAATAGACTTCACCGGCCGCCGTGACCGCGCAGGCGTGAAAGGCCCCCAGATCGACGTCCACCACCGGGGGCAAACCGTCAATGCGAACGGCCGTGGTGCTATACGTCAGATCCTCGTCGGCCAGGACCCCGTGGGTGTTACTGCCCCAGCAGAAGAGTTCTCCGTCGTCATTCCAGGCACAAGTGGTGTCGAAGTGTCCGACCGCCAGGCCCGCCATCTCACCGAGGCCGGCGACCTCCACCAACTCGCTCTGCTGGTGAGTGGTACCGTCGCCCAGTTGTCCGAAGTGGTTCTGCCCGGTGCACCACACCTTTCGATCGTCGTCGATCGTGCACAGGTGATAGGTGCCGAACTGGAGGTAGGACACCCCGGGGATTCGTTCGCCTGCGGCAGGCGCTTCCGGCTCGTCGTCACAGCCGTCACTGCAGGCGATGGTCGCCGTCACAGCTACGATTGCAATGAGGGAGGAGAAGCGAAAGAGTCTGGAGAACATGGGCAATTCGCACAAAAGGGGCGCAAGGACTGGACCTGTGCGAGAGCCTACCATTCCCTCTGAGGGCTGTCAGGTCATGGTCTATTCGTAGGGCCGATGGGCAGCGCTCCGGGCTGTTCATTATCCCTGCGAAGACTCTCCTCGAATTCCTCAGCGTCCAGAAAATCCGCCGGCCGGAGCGTCAAATCTTGGAATAATCCCGCCACCCCGCGCTTGAGCTGGCGGCCCAGGGTGAAGACGACATTCTTGAAATTACCAGGTCGCAGCCGGGGTGCCTCATCGAGCCGCAAACCGTCGGCGCGCTCAACTCCCATCCCCTCGTCGTAGACCATCTGTCCCCCCAGATAGGCGCTGTAGACGAGGACGCCGAGGCTCGACACTCCGGCGCTCAGATAAGCCCATCCGGGACGGCGGCCGGTGAAACGATAGACCGTCATGGCCGTGGTGAGCGCGCCGGTAGCGATGTTGAGGTATTTGTGGGTGAGAAGCATGGACCGGGCCCGCTCTCCTCCCTTTACCTCCTGCTCGGCGACGAGGCCCGTGGCCGTGGTGAGCAAGGACGTTGCGGAGGCAGTGGCCATGGCGACGCGGCCGAGTTTTTCGAGATTGTCGTCCTCCGTGATGCGCGCCGCGATCTCGATTCCCACGGCGGCGGGCAATAGGGCGACGGGAAAGTGTGTCATCGACGGATGGATTTCGTGAAGTCGCATGGCCATGAGGCTTCCTGGGTTTCGAGATGGGGTGAGAGGCGGAGGGGGCCTGCGTGGGGCTACCAATCTTCGTAGCTTACCCCACGCCCCCTCCGACCCGGCGCTCACAACAGCTCTGAGCGCCGGCCCACCTCCCCGACCCCGGGGAGGGGACCGTCGTGCCTTCGATGCGCGCCGCATATCCTTCGACGAAAACCTCGATCGTCAATACGGCACGGAGGTCTCCTCCCCGATCCGGGGGAGGTGCCGAGCACGCTGTTCAGTGCGAGGCGGAGGGGGCGTAGTACAGTGCGAGGCGGAGGGGGCGTGGGGCGGGCACCTTCCCTCCGCCAGCCCTCAGTTATTCGTCGTTATCGTCGTTATCGTCGTTATCGTCGTTATCGTCGTTATCGTCGTTATCGTCGTTATCGTCGTCCTTCTCCTTCTTCTCTTCCTTCTCCTTCTTCTCTTCCTTTTCCTTCTTCTTCTCCTCCTCCACCTCAACGTATTCATGCTCGCGCTTCTTCTTCTCTTCCTCCTCCTCAACGTATTCATGCTCGCGCTTCTTCTTCTCTTCCTCCTCCTCCTCAACGTGTTCATGCTCGCGCTTCTTCTTCTCTTCCTCCTCCTCCGCGTACTCATGATCGCGCTTCTTCTTCTCTTCCTTTTCCTTCTTCTCTTCCTTCTTCGGCGGATCCTCGATGATGGGATCGACGGCCTCGGGCGGACAATCGACGTGAATGGGAACGGTGGCGGTATCGCGCGATTCGATCTCTCCGTAGCCCTCCTGGCGGAACCACTGCTCGGCAGTGATGGGTTCCCCGTCGATCTGGAAATAATCGAAGACCGTCAATTCGAAGAGATAGCTCGCCGTCTCCTCAGGCAATTCGTACTCCACGCATTTTTCGGTGATTCCCTCTTCCACGTCGAAGAGAATCTCCTCCGGTCCCGCCACGGGCTCGGGTCCCTGGAGTTGGATCCAGTCGAAGACCACCGGATCGTGATCCGGTTCGGTGACGGTGGCGCATAACTGGACGGTGACGTCCGGGCACTCCAGGTTGACGCCGGGAACGACCTCGACCTTCTCGATCTTCGGCGGGTAATTCAGGGTCCCGACGATGTCGAAATTCTCATCGTGATCGTCGGGCTCGTGAATGCCATCGGCGTCTTCGCATTGGGTCACCAGGAGGATCTCCGTGACCTCCTCTGCTCGAACCTCGACGTCTCGTGCCATGGCCGGTTCACAGTCGTCGGCGACCTGTCCGTCCATGATGGCCTCCACCATCACATCGTAGCAGCCGGCTTCTACGGTGGTGAAGAATTGCGCGAAGTGGTGGAAAGAGTCTTCGTCGAAGGGATCGCCTTCGAGTTCAGGCATCGCCGAGGGCAGGGTAGCGTCGTCCAGTGAGCGATCCTCGACGATCAACGGATCCTCTTCTCCACACTCGAAGATGGTAAATCGCATCCCATCTACGTGTGCGTGGCTTCCGAGCTCGACGGTCGTGGTCACTCCCGTCTGCGTCGACTCCTCCGGGTTGTCCTCCGGGCCTGTATTCCCGCAGGCTACAACGCCGACCCAGGAGGTCGCGAGTGCCGCGATGGCTAGTTTCTTCAACATATTTCCCCCTACTGCTGAGGTGTGTTCGCCGTCGACCCAGAAGGGTCCGGTCGATGGCGAGCGGTGATCCGGTGGCTCTCGATGATGTCTGCCGATGCCAACGGGCATTGGGTATCCATCTGTCTTGGTACCATCTCACGGTCCCCGCAATGACTGCTCGAACAATGGTCGCAATGGGATTCCCCCCCTTGCGAGAGCCTTCGTTGAATGTAGACAGCGCCGGTGGGGGCCAAAATCGAAAGGTGACGCTTCGCGAGATCTGCCGCGCCTCCGCGTGTCAGTGCTCTTCTTTCGCGAGGCAGCGCTCCGTGTACAGCGCTTCGCGTCTCCGCGAATTCCGTGCCGTCGAACTACAAGAATGTTGCCGGGCAGAGCGTTGAGCGAACCTGAAGCTCCATCACACTCAGGAAGACCGGCCATTGACAGGGGACGAAAACTCGAAATATAGAGGACGGGCTATGAAGAACTTGAACCCAGCATCTGTCGCCGGTGGGGCGTTTGTGATCGCCCTTTCAGCGGTCGCCCTCAGTGGTTGCGCCTATTTCGGTGCCGCCATCAGTCCCATCACCCTGGAAGCGGAAAAGACGGTGACCTCCCTGGATCCTGCCGGGACTCACGTCGAGGCCCGCAGCTCGGATTCCAGTCATATCTCGGGGCGCAACAACCTCACCTTCCAGGCTGCCATCAGCGAGGCCAACTCCGATCGAGTGCTCATCGACGGGTTGTTGTTGAGTACGTCCCGTCTCAATACGGATCCCAACAACTTCTACGTCTATCTGGTGGCGGGAGAGCAGGTCACTCCGGTGACCAGAATCGGTCTCGGCGAGGCGGTCAATACGCCCTATTCCTACGAATTCACCTATACGGTGGACGTCGAGGCGGGCCGGGTGGAATTCGACGACGGCACCAGCGCCACCATCTACGAACAGGAGCAACGCACCGGTGTCGACCAGGAGGACTACTTTTCGCGCTCTGTGGTCATGGAGTTTGCTGGCGACGACGTCATTCCCGCAGACGCCGACGAGATCACCCTGGAGATTCGCGATCTGGGTGTGTCCATGACGATCAACTGGATATTGCAATGAAGTCAGCAGTACGAAGCACCCTTTGCTGTATCTTCGGGGCCCTGTTGGCGCTGACCATTCCCCAGGTCGCCACCGCCGAAGAAGTTGCGCCGGAGCTGGACGACGAGCTACCGATGGCAGGAGATGCCGATGCCGGGCCGGCCATTGAATTCGGCCAGGATCTGGATCTGGAGCTGCAACCGGCCGCACAGCGCCCCCCGTTATTCGTGGAGATCGACGCCGGGCTGGGGCCGCGCATGGGACTGGCCTCGGCCTGGAATACCGGGAACGTCCTCGGAACGGATGTCCGCGCCGGCTTCGGCATGTGGCGTGGCGAGCGGATGGCTCTCTTCGCCAACGTCGGCATAGCCAACGCGGCGTCCCACTCCGTCGATCGCTACCGGGCGCCGGCAGCGGTCACCGAACGTGTTCGCATGATGCCCGTGCGTGCAGGTGCAAAATTCAACCTGCGGCCTCGCCCCAGCTGGCTTGAGCTCAACGTCATCGGCGGCCTCAGCATGGCCATGGGACGTCGCGATCTGATCTTCGGAAACTCCGTCTCTCGGATGGTGGCCACCGAAGATTTCTTTTCCATCGGCGCCGGCGGCGGAGTGGAGCTGGCGATGGTCAAATTCAAGACCCTTGGGATTACCTTCAAGGGCGAGTACTACTTCCAACCGGCGTCATTGGACGACGACCAGGGCTTTATGTCCGGAGGGACCACCGATCTCGGCGGAGTCCTCGTGAGCGTGGGGATGGTGTATTTTCTGGGAGGTCCCCGATGAAGACCGGTGAGATCGCGTTCATCCTTGTGGTACTCCTGCCCTTCTTTGCGGGCTGTATCTATTTCGAGCCCGAAGACGATATCTCCGGAGGGCCTCCGGTCTCAGGAGAGGTCGACCGCGAAGGAGAGGTCGTCCAGGTGACCCTCTATCAGCAACATCATTCCCAGTTTTCGGCCAATCAGTCGGCGTCGGGATTCATCAATACCGACGACGGGCCCCTGCTTGCCTACATCGAATTGGAATTCGAACGGCTCAATAACGCCATCCAGGACGACGCCGAGGAGCTCGACATCGGCCATCTGGGCTCCGGCATCGACGGTCATCAGAGCTACGGAATCGGCATCACCTGGTACGAAACGAAGACCGATGGTGATGAGGTGGAGGTCTTCGTCCATGGCTACCGAGATGGCGGCACAGCCACGGCGGAGGGGACCTTTTATGTCGACGATACGGATTGGTCCGACTACCTTCACGGCCACCTGGAAGCCGAGATTGATCATCCCGAGCACGGAAAGCGCATCCTGGAGCTCGATTGGCATTGGGGCTCGCGTCCCTGAGTCGGAAGATGGCTGAGATTTATCTCCTTCGACATTTCTTCGGTCCTGCGTAAGATGGGGCAACCAGAATCCGCAGCGATGCCGAAGGAAGATGTATGGATATGCGAACCAAGGGGCTGACGTGAGTGATAAGGCCGGGACACGTGTGACGAGGATCGCCCGCCGAACCGTGGATTCCCATCTTCCGGTGTTGGTGGGGTTAATGGCCGAGGAAGGCCAAGAACCCGCTATGCAGTCGGAGCGGGCGTCGAAACTGGTATCTCTGTTGCGCCGCGCGGAGGTGGCTTCCACGCTCAACGTCGGTGGCCGGGCGGTGCCGCTTCAACTCGAGGACAACGGCGCTGAGCATCGATTGATCATCAACGGGGAGATGCTGGCCCGCGTCGAGGACACGGCCCTGGCCGGTGCCCTGGCCGAGCCGGTGGCCCAGACGCTGAACATCTCACCGGTGGCGGCAGCGCTGGTCCTGCAGGTCTCGGACGAACAGCAACTGCGCGGTCTTGCCGGTCGCATCGGGGCCGGTGGTGAAGCAATCTCGCCAACCCAGATCGGTGAGCTGGTCCGCTGGCGCCTGGAGACCTTCGAGAAGCGGCTTTTGGATCTGGTGTCCGGTCTCGGAGGGTGGCTCGAAAAGCCGCCTCTTTCGCGTCAGGAATTTCTGGAGGAGGTCTCGCAATGCCCGGGCCGCTGGCCCCAATGGAGCCTCGTCGCCGACAGCGCCTATCTCAGCACCTGGCGTGACGAGTTGAGCCGCGAGCTCGATCGCACCGATTGGGGTGAGTATGTCCCACAGATCGGTGAATTGGTCTGGGAGAGCGTGGCTATCTCACCTCACTCCGCGCTTCGCCAGGCAGCGCAGACGGTGAGGGGGTTCAGCGCCGCGGGAGATACAAAGAAATTACTCGAGGTTCTGGCCAGGGTCTTCGGCGATGGTACGCCCGTGGACGACTCGTTGGGAGCCTGGCCGGTCTTTGAGGAGATGGTTGACGCCTGGAAACGGATGTGGCGTGAAGAGGACGACGCATTGGGCGCTCGCAGAAGGCACTTCGAGGTGCCCGATATCTCGGTCTTCGACCGGCCCGGAGAGGCCACGGGGTTTTCCGAACCCGCCAATCTTCCCTGGGACGAGCCCCTCCTCTGCTGGTCGATGCGAGAGCGCGGTGCGCTGCGAGATCTCTTTCAGGGAATGGAGAAGACCCTGGCCCGTGGACGGTCACATTTTCGGGTGGGTCGGCTGTCCGCCCATCGGGCCACGGCGGTAGCGCCGCTGGTGAACGCAAGCAAAGATGCGCACTGGACACTCAAGGTGCCACGTCGGTTGCCCGAACTCCCGGAGGGCTTTTCTCAGGCCGTCGATCGCAGCTTTTCGGCACTTCACTCCTCCTACCACCTGGCCTTCGCCAATCTGGACGAAACTTCGCAGCAACAGATCATTCGCAACGCTCGTGGTGCCTACGCCGGCTATCTGGCGAGCACCCGACCCATCTGGGCACGGCGGCTGTCCAGCGGCGACGGCGACACCCTCTCCGACCACTTCGAGACCTCTCTGACTGCCCTCAGTGATGCCGTGGAATGGCCTATCTTCGTCGATGCGTTTGAAGAGGGGATCGACTCCCCGGCAGTGGCACCGATGCCGCGATTTACGGTCCCCGCTGTCTGGTTCGAAGACGTCGATTTCGCCCCGATATGGATCCCCGTGGAGGCCATCGGCGAAGGATTGGACCAGGCGCCCCTTCGAATTCGCAACGTCGCCGTCAGTGAAGAAGACAAGAAGGTGCGCTGGCTCGGCGATTACGAGATCGACCAGACGATGCTCGGTGAATTGCATACGGCTACGGTGTTGCGCTCCATTCATGAGGGGACGCTGCTGGTAGCCGTTTGTGAAGTTTAACTGCGGGTGGTTGGTGGGTGGTGGTGGGTGGTTGGTGGTCGGGCGTTTGGATATTCGGTAACCTTTCAACGTAGATGCCATCATGAGTGAAACCAACTGGGACGTCATCGAAGAGGTAGGGGGGGAGGCCTGTATGGAAAAGCTGATGCGCGAATTCTACGATCGACTCTTCGACGACGTCTTCGTGGGTTTTTTCTTTCGAAATAGCGATAAGGAACACCTGATCCGCTCCCAGATCGCCTACGTCCACGCCAACCTGGGGAGCCGCCGCGGCACCTATGAGGGCCCGTCAATCCGAAAGGCCCACGAAGATCTCCCCATCCTCGCCGGACACTTCGATCGGCGCCACACCATCCTCACCCAGGTCCTCGACGACTTCGACGTGCCGGAGCATGTCCAAAAAGCCTGGCTTTCGCTGGACCGCGCCATGCGACCCATGGTGCTCAAGCAGGGAAAGCAGGCCCGAGAGGGATGAAGTGGAATTCGCCGAGACGGCTCTTCGCATAGGACATGCCCTGGTGGGGGCCATCTGGTTGGGCTCCATCTACTTCAGTCTGATGGTCTTGCACCGCCAATCACCGTCGCTCTTCGAT
Organism: Myxococcales bacterium; assembly: GCA_007131755.1. Classification (GTDB taxonomy): domain Bacteria; phylum Myxococcota_A; class Bradymonadia; order Bradymonadales; family Bradymonadaceae; genus SLJM01. The sequence goes on from SLPW01000307.1 coordinate 8,691, forward strand.
ACCATTGAAGAATTCGAGGAGTACGTCACCGGGCTGAGCGACGGAAATCGCTGGCGCGTGCTTTCGGCGCTGATCACGACGGGAGTGACGGGAGTGCTGCTGATGGCGATATCCTACAGGGGAACGGAAGACCCGGTGTGGCTGGGTCTGATGGTCGCGAAAGCAGGCGCACTTTTGGTGACTTTCGGCGTATTCTGGTTCGTTTCCTGGAGATTGTGGCCCGAACGCGTCTTCGCCGTGGGCGACGAGATCGTCGAACTTCAGCGCCGGGGTACAATCCTTCGCGCGGCGATGTTCTTTTTCGTGGCGCTGAGCTTCGTACTCGGCATCATCGCTCATGTGTTGTGACAGATCTCTATGCCCTCTTCCGTGAAAGACATCCCGACACTGCAACGCCAGGAATACTCGGAATTGCTCGAAGAGGCCGCCCGCGAACCCGAGGTCGCCGGATGGGTCTCCGTCATATTGACGCTCGTGAGCTTCGGACTCTTCGGCGTGGGTGCGGCGATCGTTGTACTTCCCTGGTCGTTCTGGTGGACCGTACCGCTGGCGGGGGGTGTGCTCGCCATGGCAATGCTCTTGCTCTCTTTGGTGGTCCACGAGAGTTCCCACCGAACCTTATTCGATGGTCGTCGTGTCAACGATGTCGTGGGCTTTGCAGCGGGCTTTCTGACGGTGACCCCCTTTCTGAGCTATCGCCGCGGTCACGTCGCCCATCACCGCTATCTGGGCTCGAGCGAGGGAAAGGATCCGACGGCGTCGCCGCAGAAGGAGTTTCGGGAAAATAGAGCTCTCGACGCCATTCTCCGCACCGGGCTACTCCCCGTCTTCTACTGGGCCGGCGTCTACGGCCCCTATCTGCTCTACGACCTCTTCCCCACGGCCACAGATCGCCGCCCGGCGCACGTCCTTCAATGGATGGCCAATATGCTCGCCATCGCCGCGCTCCACTTCGCGATTGCATGGTGGCTGGGGCCGGTGCCCTATCTCATCGCCTTCGCCATTGGCTTTGTGGGCTCGGCGATGCTCTACGAGAATCTATTTACCCTCAACCAACACATCGGGCTGTTGGCCGTACCGCAGGACAAGCCGAAGTACTCCTATCGCGAGCAGCTCAACTTCTCGCGCTCCGTCAGAATTCCCCTGGCAGCTCTGTTCTTTTATTTCAATCTCCACAAGGAGCATCACCTGGCGCCGGGGCTGAATTGGCGCTATCTACCGGTTCTCCATCGACTGCTGCGGCGGCGGCATCCCGAAATCTACGAATTCACCGACGAAGACCTGGCGATCGCCCGCAGGCGTAAGATGCGCGCCCACGAGTTGTTGACGCCCCGTGTTGGAGACAGGAGTTCATGATTGATCGTTTCCTGTCCTGGAGCGATGCCATCCCTGGCATCGCCATCGCAAAACCCAGCCATTGCCGTCGATGCCAGGGATGGCATCGCACCATAACGCGGTGGGTAAAATAGGAATGACAGCGGGTTCAACGGCCCCGTAAAGACGAGTGAAAATCCAATGCATGACGTAATGCAAGACGACACCAAGGTACGGCGATTCGACGTCGTTATCGACTCCGACAGGCCCGCTCCGGGTGAAGAAAACCTACGCTGGAAGAGCTTCGCAGATCTGATCTTCGAGGCCGAAGACGCCTCATCAATCATACTCACCGGCGACGTCGACGGACGGGAAAAAGCCATCAATATCGGGGAGTTACAGAACCTCTGTGCTCAGCTCGCCCATTGGACCGAACGTCGCGGCATCAACTCCGGCGATACGGTGGCCCTGGTGCGCCTCGACGGCGCTACGGAGTTGCCGCTTGCGGCGGCGACGCTTGCTATGATGGCCCTGGGAATTCGCGTCTTTCTGCCCCTTGGGTTCGACGCTGCCTTCCTGCCGGAGATGTTGAGACGCGTCGGCGCCAGGGCGGTGTTGACCTTCGCCGATGATCCACCGGACGCCCCCCAGCGTCGGGCACGAGAAAAATTGGATGAGATCTGCGCCGAAACCGACGTGCCTCACCACTGCCTTCGCCGCGACGTCGACCTCTTCGGCGGCCAACGCACGGACTTTCGTCCTCCCGAAACCAACGCACAGCGCCAGGCGGTGGTCTTCTCCACCTCCGGGACCACGGGCGCGCCGAAGCTCGTGCCCTATCGAGAGCGCACATTATTGACGGGAGCCCAGGCATGGGAAGAAGCAGGAATGCTCGATCCCGAATTGCTCGGCGGGCCGACGGTGGTACCCTTGTTGTCGCATACCATGGGCTTTCGCCAACTCCTCCACGCCCTGTGGACGCGCCGCCGCGCCCTCTTCATCCGCCCCGAGTGGCTAGAGCATCGTCCCTACCGAGTGGTCTCGCTATTATTGAAATATCCGCCCCGTCACGCCACCTGCGGGCCTGCGCTGTTGAACGTCTACGTCGAGTATATGCGGCAATTTCCCGTATTGCGCGACCAATTGGAGCCTCGACTTCGCTGCATCGTCTCCAGCGGCACCGCCTTTTCGAGACAGACGCGCCAGTTCTACGCGGACACGGAATTCGCCAACGCCTTCGGGACCACGGAGACGCAGCAAGTGCTCAATACCCTTCTGTGCGATGACGCTGTACCTGGCGAGTTGGGGCGACCCCTGCCGGGAGTACGGGTGGCCGTGCAGATTAGCGAGGGGGGCGGTGATGTGGGTAGGCTCTATGTCTCATCGCCCTTTTCCGGTGCCGGCGCCCTCGACGACGACGGCCAAGTTCAGCCCTTCGGCGACTGGCACGCCACGGGGGATCTGGTGCGCGTAGACGGGAGTTCGCTTTATTACGTCGGCCGCGTTGGCGAGGGGTTTTTGAACTCCGGGCTCGGCGTGAAGGTGGCGCGCCAGCCCCTGGAAGCGGCCTACGCCAATCTGCTCCCCGAAGTGAAGGCGCTGATGATCGAGGCGCCGCAACGTCGAACGGATCTGGTGGCGATTGCCTTCGTCGACGGCGACGCAGACTGTACGCGCTTGCAGGAGCGCCTTGGCGAGGCGGCGGCCTCGAGGCGCCGACAGTTGGCCGCCGACGGCCACGACCTGGACGTAGGACAGGTGCCCGTCGGAGCCATCGGCGTCGTCCCGGGGCGGCCTCCTCTTCGCGGACCGGGAAAGATCGATCGCCGAAAGGTGCACGCCGCTCACGCAAACTTGTGGCAGGCTCTTCGAGACCCGATGGGTCGCCATCGGCGGATTGTGGACGTCCCCGCCGATCCGCCGAGCCGCAAGCGGCGCTATCTCTACCCCCGCGTCGGACGCCTCCTGGAGGCCCTTCGCCTCGACGTAGAATACCTTCGGGGGTCGGGCAACGTCTTAGAGCGCGTCGCCGACGATGGGGTGCGCGAAGTGCTGGACATGACCGGCGGGTACGGGGCGAATCTGCTCGGACATGGGCGCCCGGAGCTTCTGGAAGTGGCCACAAGGGCGCTCTCCGAGGTGCCCCTTCTCGATCAGGCGTCGGGGCGTCGAAGGACCGACGAATTCGCCGAAAAGCTGGCTCTTCGCGTAGGCCGGGAGACGGATCGGCGGTGGATCGTGGTCCCCGCATCTACGGGAGCCGAGGCCGTCGACCTTTCGCTCAAGCACGCCGCCGCCTATCGCACGCACCGCATCGAGGATCTCCACGCCGGGATGCGACGCCGCTTCGGAGCCTCACACCCCGAATTGGTAGAGGAGGTGATCGCCGATAACGAGAGAAAACTTCGCGCGCGAAGACCCGTGGTCATCGCCCTGAAATCCGGCTTTCACGGAAAGACCATCGGCGCCATGCATCTATTGTCGAGTCCCGGGGAGCGGCGAGTATTTTCCCCCTTTCTGGCAGCGGATACGGTCTTCCTCGACCCCGGCGGTAGTGACGAAGCGCGCCGACGGCTTCGGGAGGTGACAGAGCGCGAAACCCTGCTCCTCGAGGAGTTGGTGAGAGACGAGAGTACTGGCGACGTGCGCCGCGTAGACAGACCCTTCTCCAACCTTCTGGCCACCGTGGCAGAGCCCATCCTCGGCGAAGGGGGGATCATCGAGGTTCCCCACGATTGGTTGGCCGAATTGAAGGTGGACGGCGTTCCCTTCATCGTCGACGAAATTCAGAGCGGGCTTGGGCGGGCGGGGAGTTTCCTGGCCTCCACCGATCCCTCGACGGGAGAGGCGGCGCCGGCGGATTGCATCTTGCTCGGCAAGTCGCTCGGTGGCGGAGTGGCAAAATTGTCGGCACTTCTGGTGCGGCGAAGCCACTATATCGAGCATTTCGACGAATGGCGGGGATCGACCTTTGCCGAAGACGGCTTCTCGTCGGCCGTAGGATGCAAGGTGCTCGATATCATAGAGGACGACGACGTGCCCCGGCTGGCGAGCAGAGTCAGCGAACGATTATTGGCCAGGCTCGACGATCTTCAGAAAGCCCATCCCTCGGTCATCACCGACGTTCGCGGCCGGGGCGTGATGGTGGGCGTGGAGCTTCACTTCCCGGACGATCCGCCCTCGACGGTGCTTCGTGCCCTGGCCGATCGCGGCCTCGGTTATCTGGCCGCCTCCTATCTCTTGCACCGCCATGATCTGCGTATATTGCCCACGACGTCGGCCTCCGACGTTCTTCGCCTCGAGCCGTCGGCATATCTGAGCGATGCGGAGATCCAGCAGGTGGTGGAGGCGCTGGGCCAGTTGTGCCGCGCTTTGGAGACGTCGAACGCCTACGAACTGCTCTGCCATCTCGTCGACGGGGCGAAAGAGAAGATCGAGCAAAATCGCCAGATCGCACTCGCCGGCGCCGGCACAGAACAGGTCGCCCCCAAGTGGATCGAGCGTCAAACCCCGGCGGAGGGAGCGCTTCGAGTGGCCTTCGTCCATCACTCCATGCACCCGTCGAAGGAGATGATCGCCGACGTCCCGCTGACGGCATTATTTTCCACAGAGCA
>SLPW01000095.1 GCA_007131755.1 Myxococcales bacterium
CCGGGGGTCAAGCGGTGGTGGGTGAAAAGCGGGTAGTTGGTGGTGGGTGAAAAGCGGGTAGTTGGTGGTGGGTGATGGGTAGTGGGTGAAAAGCGGGTGGTGGGTGGTGGGTGAACGGCGGGTGGTGGGTGATGGGTGATGGGTGATGGGTGGTGTTTTGAAACGTGGGGTGGGGATATGAGACAATGGGATGAGTAGGTGAGGCGGGACGTCGGGGTATTCGTGATCACATTCAGTTGAGCACCTGAGAGCGCCGACTGGTTCCTCTCGTCCTTGAGCCGCGACCCTGGAGTCTCCAATGTTCGAATTTCTGGAAACCCTTGTGAGTTCGGCGAGTTACCTGAGTGTCGTCGAGACGCTGAGGGATGTGAGCGCCACGGATATGATGGTGCTCTTTTTGCTCTCCAAGCCGCTCTTCGTCATCATCGCCATCGGCGCCATCTTCAGTGGGGGAAAATTCGGCGAATCTCATTATCTGCACTGCCAGGACTGCGACCGCTTTTTGTCGGAGGCCTTCACGTCAGGTGAAGAGCGTCGGTGAGGGCCTGGGAAGGGATCGTCCGATGGAGTATCTCGGGCGCCGCAGAAAAACGAAGCGCTGCGACTGGACAGCAAGCATGCGCAAGGGCGATCGGTTTCGTCGGTGGAGATTAATTTGTGGGCTGGACGGTCGTCATATGAATTTCGTAAAAGGATGGGGAGCTTTTGAGGCATCCATTATGAGAAGTTGAATATGAGTGACGTGCAGGGCCAGGAAGAACCAGGCGGTGGCGGGGCGCAAGAGGCACGTTCTCGGAGCGGGCGAATTTGGCAGGCCGTGGCGGTGATCTTGGCAGCTCTGTTATCGGCGGGAGCGGTGTGGGGACAACTGTCGGGCTACGGCGTCTTCGGGTACCGATTGGTTCTGTACGGAGAGAATGACCTATATGTGCTCAACCTCGAAGATGAGGCGCGCTATGTGTCAGTGGAGGGTGGGGAGTTGAAGGAGGTCGTGGCCGGGGGAGCGCGGTTATTGCGCGTCGTCGGTGGGGAGGCGACGGTGGAAGCCTTCGACGAGGACCGGGAATTTTTGGAGTCCTGGACACTGGTCAGCGATCGCTCCCATACGTTCTTGAATCTCTCCGAGCATGTCTGCATCGCCATCTCCAAGATAGGTGGATTGCCCGACGGCGATGAGGTGGTCGTGGAGATCAAGGATTGGCTGGAGCCGGGGACGACGCTATATCCTCTGGACACGCGAATGGTGTTGTGGCCGCGCATGGAGCCCGGGGCGTTGGAATATGGTGAGGGCCCGCCGAGGGTCGTGTCCATCGAACCCGCCGATTGCACCCTGTCGGAAGACGATGACTTTCTTGCAGAGTATCTCCAGCGGCGCATCGCCGAGCGACTCGCCGCGCCGGAGCCCTGAAGTCAAAAGCATTGGGAGAGGGCGTGGGCGGTGGCTTCGATGGGGTCTTTGCTCTGATGGATGGCAATACAGCCGCCTCCCTCGAAGACCGAGACCTGCCACTGTCCGGTGGCCTCGACGAGCATGACCTCCACCTTTAGCTTTTTTCCGGCCGTCTGTAGCAGGCCGTGGATCTCCGGTGGAGTTCCATCCCAGCTTCCGCCGAATCGATTTCGCATTAGATCGAGCATCTTATGAGTCCTTCGGTTTTTAGGGCCGAGATGAAAACCCCTATCTTCCGTTCTCCTTTTGCGTACATAGACGGAATGCCGCGTTGAGTGCGCCCGTGACCACGGGCCCTTCTTGCACCTTTTTGTTGCTCCGTCTATGTCTTTCGGGAAGGAATTGAGGCATCGATTGTGTTGTACCGCTATCCGAGGGTGAGGATTGTGCAGTGAGCCGTCCGGTTTGCGCCATCCCCGCCGACGTTTGTCGACCCATAAACTAGAGTGACGAGATCCCATGGCCACCGATATTACCCCCGAAAAAGAGCCGGAATCCAGAGCCGACGCTTTCGAGGAGGATCTGGAAGCCGTCGATGAATTATCGCGTGCCCGAGACGCGATCATGGAGCAGGTGCGAAAGCGCATCTACGGGCAGGACGAACTCATCGAACATATGTTGGTGGCCATCTTCGCCCGCGGTCACTCCCTTCTCGTAGGGGTGCCGGGGCTTGCGAAGACCTACCTCATTTCGACGCTGTCCCGGGTGTTGAATCTGGAGTTCAACCGCATCCAGTTTACGCCGGATCTGATGCCCGCCGATATTACGGGAACGGATATCTTGGAGGAAGATCCGGTATCCGGAAAGCGTCACTTCAAATTTATGCAGGGACCGGTATTCACGAATCTTCTGTTGGCGGACGAGATCAACCGCACCCCACCGAAGACGCAGGCCGCATTATTGCAATCGATGGCGGAGTACCACGTCTCGGCGGGGGGAAAGACCTACGAATTGGATCTGCCCTTTCTTGTCTTCGCCACGCAAAACCCCATCGAGCAAGAGGGCACCTATCCGCTTCCGGAGGCCCAGTTGGACCGGTTTATGTTCCAGCTCGATATCGACTATCCGGAGGCCGATAAGGAGCACCAGATCGTCAAGCATACGACGACGTCCAAGACGCCGGAGGTGGAGAAGATCTTGGACGGGGAGGCGATCTTGCGGCTACAGGACCTGGTGTTGAAGGTGCCGGTGAGCGACGAGGTCGTCAGCTACGCCGTGGATCTGGTGCGCAAGACTCGTCCCGAGGGAGAAGACGCGCCGAAATTCGTGCGCGAATATCTGAGCTGGGGAGCCGGGCCGCGTGCGGGACAGGCGTTGATTCTGGGCGGCAAGGCACGGGCACTGCTGGACGGCCGTTTGACCGTGTCCACAGAGGACGTCAAAGCGCTGGCCCTTCCCATCTTGCGTCATCGTGTATTGACCAATTTTCAGGCAGAGGCCGAAGGTGTGAAGGCGGACGACGTCATTCGCCGCTTGCTCGAGGGATGAACTCTCATCGGCCGCGTCATAGCCCGCTCGTTTCTCCAAACTCCTGAGATTTATGGCTGAGTCACTGCGCCAGACCTATCTGGATCCCGAGATCCTGCAGAGCCTGGACAATATGAAATTGAGGGCCCGGCGTCTGGCCGACGGGGTCCTGGCCGGGTTGCATCGTTCGCCGCATCACGGGGGATCGGTGGAGTTCTCGGAGTATATCGAGTACACGCCGGGCCACGAGCTTCGTCATATCGACTGGAACGTCTACGGAAAGACGGACAAATTCTACGTCAAGCAATTTGAGGACGAGACGAATCTGGAGTCCTATCTGTTGATGGACGCCTCGGGATCGATGAGCTTTCGAGGAGAACGGGCGCCCTATTCGAAGCTGGAGTATGCCTCGTATCTGGCGGCGACTCTGGCATATGTGCTGGTCACGCAGGGAGATTCGCTGGGGGCGATGGGATTTGCCGACACGGCGGGGACGCTGTTGCCGGCGGCGGCCCGGATGAGTCATCTGGACGATGTCTTCTATCTGTTGGAGAAGCTGGAGGGAGAGGGACAGACGGCGCTGGACATTTCCCTTCAACGGATCGCCCAGCACGCCCGGCGCCGAAGCCTGGTGATGGTCTTCAGCGACTTTCTGGACGCCGATGAGAAGACGGCGAACGTGTTGCGGGTGCTGAGGAGCCGCCAGCTCGACGTGGCGTTATTCCATATCGTCGACGACGCGGAGCTGTCCCTTCCCTACGAGGGGTTGACGATCTTCGAGGGGATGGAGGGCGACGGCGATCTGCTGGTGGATCCCGATGATATTCGGGTGCGCTACGTGGAGGCGATGAAGGAACATTGCGAATGGCTCGAGAAGACGTGCCACAGGGCCGATATCGGCTATCTTCGCACCACGACGTCGGCGCCCCTTGAAGAAGTGTGTCAGCACTTCTTGAGGAGGCGCACATGAGTTTTTTGCAGCCTCTATTTTTGGCGGGACTTCTGGCGGCATCGCTGCCGATCATCATCCACCTCATCAATCGTCGAAAGGCGGTGCGGCGTCCCTTTCCGGCGTTGCGACTGCTTCGCGAGTCCAACGAGCGCATCGCCAGAAGTGTCAAGGTGCGCCAGTGGATTTTGCTGGCCCTTAGAGTGCTGGCCATCGCCCTGGTGGCTTTCGCGCTGGCCAAGCCCTTCGTCTTCAGCAGCGAAGGGGTCACCGATGCGGAGCGCTTTCCGACGGCCGTGGTCTTCGTCGTCGAGAACGGGGTGGCCATGGGGTATGACGACTGGTGGGAAGAGGCGCAGCGGGTGCTGGAGGACGAGGTCGACGAATTGCGCACCTGGGACGAGGCGGCGCTGTTGACCACGGCAGATGAGCGAAGAGTCCGGGTGGGGCTGACGTCGGATCACCGCGACGTCAAGCGGGCGATGCGCGACGTGGAGCCCTCCTACCGCACCGGTGACGTGGTGGGGGCGTTGCTGGAGGCCGACGATATGGCGGCGGCTTCGGAGCTTCCCAATCGGCGCATCGTGGTCATCGGAACCGACACGGACGCCGCCGTGGAGACTCACCGCGAGATCTCGCTGGCAAGTGCGGTGGAGTACGTCTCGGTGCGCTCCGACGACGAGAAGGCGGAGAATCTGGCCATTGTCGATTTTAGCTATCGACAGACCAGTGCTGCCCGGGAAGGGCAGTGGAGCTTCGAGGTGGTGGTGGAGAATTTCGGAGCCACCGATCGAGAGGGCGTGCGCCTCGAATTAACGCTCGGCCCAGAAGTGGTGGGAGTGGCGTCGGTAGATGTGGCCGCCGGGGAGACGGTGGCTCATAATTTCGAATATCGCATGGAGAGCGCGGACGTCGTCGCCGGTGTCGTGGAGATCGCCGATGAACAGAGGGGGCTGGAGGCCGACGGGCGCTGGTATTTTCACCTGGAGCCGCGCCACAGGGTGCGCACCCTTCTGGTCAACGGAAGTCCCAGCAGCGTGCCCTACGACGACGAGTTATTCTTTCTGACCCGCGCTCTTGCTCCGGGAGCGGAGTCCGGCGTGGGAGTGATCCCGTCGGAGACGACGCCCGAGGGATTGAGGCGGCGAAACCTGGACGATTACGATGCGGTGGTGTTGGCCAACGTGGGGAGCCTGTCATCGGAGCAGGCCGCTGAAATCCACCGCTTCGTCGAGCGCGGCGGAGGGTTGATGTTCACCATGGGGGACGAGGTCGACGAGGATGCCTACAATCAGCAGTTCGGCGATCTGTTACCGCGCCCGCTCAGGGGAAGAAAGCTACTGGCCGAGCGCGACGATCCGGACGCTCCCGTCAAGACGACGCGGATGGGACATCCCAAGCGCCAACATCCGATCTTCCGGGGATTTGATGCGCCGGGTTCGCGGGCGTTGCAGAATGTGTCCGTCTACAGCTACATGCTCTTGGATCCAGCGCCGGCTGCCCAACGTACGGAGACGTTGTTGACCTACCAGAACAATGCGCCGGCACTGTTGGAGCGGCGTGTCGGAAAGGGGCGGGTGTTGTTGTTGACCACCACCGTCGATAGGGACTGGACGGACCTTCCGCTGCGCACGGTCTATCTTCCGTTGATGAACCGCAGTTTGCTGCATCTGGCCAGGCGTGTGAGCTTCGAGACGGCCGATCGATACGTCGTCGGTGATAGAGTGCGCATAGACGTAGAGGATATCGTAAGGGAACGAGCAATTATCCGCGACGAAGAGGGCCGGCGCATCGTGCTGGAGCCCACGGGTGGAGAGGTGATCTTCATCCCGGAGCGACCGGGGACCTATTATTTTTATGCCGATGACGATGGGGATGCGGGGCAGGCGATCACGTCACTGACCATCTCCGTCAATATTGACCGCAGCGGCTCAGCGCTGGAGCCCTTTCCCCACGCGGTACTCGCCGAGTGGGAAGGGGCATATGGTGGAGGGGAGTTGATCGAGGGAGCGGGCGACGAGCGGCGGATCAACCTGTGGTCGAGATTCCTCTTCCTGGTCACCCTTGTCCTGCTGGCGGAGACGGTGCTCGGTGTGCGGCGAAGTGTGTTGAGTGAGACATGGGCACGCATCGCGTTCTGGAAGTGATTAACTTCCCGGGGCGTGCCAGAACTCTTCGTCTTCGAGGGCCATAGCCTCGAAGACCACTTCGATGAGCTCGAAGAAATCGGCCAGTTCTTCGGCCTGTTCTTCTTGCGGCAAGTCGGGGTCGAGAGCCTCGGCGGCATCCTCGACGTCGTCGACCATATGAGCGAGTTCGGGGTAGTCTTCTTCCTGGATGTGGCGGAGCCAGTCGACGGCGTCGAGCCACACCGTCCAGTCGTCTTCCGGGGGCAAGTGCTCCGGATCGAAGCCATCTTCATCTTCGGTGCCCGGGTCGTCGCCCGGAGAGGTGGCGCGGTCGACGAAGTCGTCGCGCTGGCGCGCGGCGTCATGTTCGGGGAGCGTTCGTCCTGCAGACATCAGGTATAGAGCGTCGGCTAACCCCTGAGCGGCGAGGGTGGAGTAGAGGGAGGCGTCGCTGGTAAAGGCTGCTTCGTCGAGGGCGTCGCTATATCCCTGGAGCGCCAGATCGGAGGGCGGTGGTTCGGAGAAGCCACCGTAGGGTGCGGAGTCATCGTCAATGACGTCGTCGACAACCTCGCCATGGCTTTCTGCGGCGACATCTCTTGGCGCGTCTGCGTAGCCGTCATCGGAGTCCTGTGTCTGACGCGGGAGCTCAGGTCGAGAATTGCTCGAAGGGAGGTCGGGCCTGTCGGCATGGTCCTCCAAGATACGGTCGCTCGCAGAGGGGGCGTCGGCGCCTCGGGCCTGCTCTTCGTAGTCGAGTTCGAGCTCATCACTCTCTTCGACGTTCACAGCGCGGTCGTCCAGGCTATCGAGGACGTTTCCGTCGCCTGAGTCGCGGTCCATGCTCGCCAGATCGTCCATATTCTCAGGATCGTCGGTGTCAGAGTCCCGTCGTTCATGCTGGGCACGCTCGAGGTCGTCGACGGTGCGAATCGAACGTGCGTCTTCGGAGTCGGCGCGCTTGAATTCGAGGGGGACGGGGCGGCTCGTTGAGGAATCACGCTCCGAAGGCGAATTGTTCGTGTCTTCGTCGCTCGATTCAGGCTCGGCTCCATCTTCGTCGACGTCGGTGGATCCGCCGTCGTCGACGTCGTGGTATGGGGCGGTGGCAGGTCTCCGGATATCAGCGGGGCCCGTTCCCGGTGGACGATGGAGGGGTCCGTCATCGAGCTCTTCTGCCTGATCGGGAGCGGTTTCGATGCGCGGATCCGTCGGAGCAGGGGTGTCCGGTTGCGGTGGTGGCTCGTCGGCGCCCTGACTGATGATCCAGAACAAAAGCGCACCGGTGACGACGATGACGACCAGAATACGCCATAGATTTCGGGTGTCCTCAGCCTGATGCTGTGCCACGACGACTCCTCTTACGCACCTGGTGCACTTAGTCGGTGCATCTAACCTGTTGAAAGATAAGCGCCTTTTTGGAGCAGCCAAGGCCGGCTGAAAAGCGCTGGAGCGTCCCCCAGGTTCACTCAACGCTCTGCCCGGCAACTCACGGGCGCGGAAGACGCGAAGGCGCGAAGCGCTGTATGCGGAGCGCTGCCTCGCGAAAAGTGAACGCTGGTACGCGGAGGCGCGGCAGAGCTCGCGAAGCGTCGCTAAAGCGCGGCAAACAGCTCCGATGGATTGTGCTGGTTTCGATGGAGAGAGGTTACGCGCGGAAGAGTGCTGTCTCGCATACTGCCTACTGCCGATAGGGAAGACCCTATCGTCTCCGGGACGATTCGTGGTTTTTCGGAGACGATGGCCTCCCGGCCATCGGCAGTCCCCGCCGCACACCCCGTAAGGACGAGAGGAGCACCCCCCCGCTCAGTAACCAACGTCGAGATGTTTGCAGCGTAACCAGCAGAGGCTCCGTGAGCTCTATCGCGACTCCGCGCCCCAGCGCTCATTTTTCGCGCTCCGCGACTCAGCGCTCCGCGTACAGCGCTCCAGGTACAGCGCCTTCGCGCTCAGTGACGATAGAAATGTTGAGCAAGCCTGGAGCGTCCCCGAAATTTCCATAGGTGTTCAGAAGCGGATCAATTCCCAGATGCGCAGGTGGTCGCCCATCAGTGGGACGTCGATTACGCGGGCGCGGCGCGGGGAGGCGCCGGGGGTGGAGCTTCCGGCGTTGATCATCAACAGGTCGTCGAAGGGGGCATAGGGAATGACGTATTGATGGCGGTGGCCGTGCAAGATCAGTTGAACTCCCCGTTCCCGTAGCAATTCTACGAGGTCGTCACCGTCGTTTAGCGGGGCCATGAGATCGGAGTTTTGCTCAAACCAGGGTTTGGGAGGTACGGGCTGGCGAAGGTGGTGATGGACGACGGCGATCTCCGGGCCTTTCGCAGCGCCTGCCTCTTCCATCAGCTGTTTCAATTCATCGAGTTGCGATGGGCCCAGGGCTCCGCGAGAATAAAATCCGCTGTCCTGGGCCGACTGGCGTTCGCGCTCACTGCGCGCGTCTGCGGGAGGCCATGCCATGCTATCCAACAGCCATAGGCGCAGTCCCCGTAAAGTGACGCTTCTCGGAAAGGGCCCCCAGCGGCGCGTGACTTCACCGGGCGTCGCTGGCTGTTGGACGTCGTGATTTCCCGGGACTCCATAGAGGGGGACGGATAGATCGTCGAAGAGCGAGAAGGCGTATTCGATGGTCTCCTCGTCGTCGGGGATCTCCAGGAGATCGCCGGTGTGAACGATGGCGTCGACCCCGAGGCCGATGAAGGTCTCTAGCCATCGGCGCAACTCCCGCTCTCGCGGGCCGACGGGCTTCTTTCCCAGATGGGTGTCGCTGATATGGCCCAGGCGAAGGGAATCGCGCAATTCGAGCTTGGGGTCCAGTGGCGTGGGGTCGAGTTCTTTGACGCCCTCTTCGCGGCTCCAATCGTAGACTCGTTCCACTCTCACAGGTTCCTCCATTCGTTAAGTTTGTGCAAATGCCCGATACTCGCAACCCGGTGGACGCAACCTACTGCGTGACCGGCTCCCAGCCGTCATCGACCTCGACGCCCTGGCGCTCCCAATACTCGTAGTCCAGATCGTGGCCCTGGCGGGTTCGGACCTCGATATCGCTACAACTTCGCGCATCGTCGGGGGCGGAGTCCTCGTCGGCGCAGGGTTCGATGTCGAGGTTGCCGATGCGTCCGGCGTCGAGATCGGCGATGGCGGTATGATAGGCGTCCCAGCTCAGATCGTCGAGAAATCGCATATTCTCCAGAACTCGGCGCATCTTGCCCTCTCGTGAGGAGGGGAGATAGCCGGTGTAGATCGCTCCTCCGAAGCGGATGGGATTCGGAAGAATCGATGCCAACATCACCGCTTCCACGGGAGACATCTGGGCCGGGGAGTGGTCGAAATAATGTCGGGCAGCCCCGTCGATGCCGTGAATTTCGGGACCCCACTCCACGATGTTGAGGTACAACTCGAGGATCTCCTCCTTGGTCAGCACCTGTTCGACCCGCCAGGTCAAAAATGCCTCCTGGAGTTTTCGAGAGATGGTCCGGTCGTGGGTCAAAAATAGGTTCTTGGCGACTTGCTGGGTGATGGTGCTGCCACCGCGGACCAGGGCACCCTCCTCGATATTGTCTACCATCGCCAGGCGCAGTCCCTGCCAATCGACACCGTCGTGTTCGAAGAAAGTGGTGTCCTCGGCGGAGAGGACTGCTGCCGGGACGAAGGGGGGGAGTTCATCGAGGGTGCGCCACTGTCCATGGGCGGTGAACTCCGTCTTGCCTTCGGAGTCGAAGAGGGCGATTTCGCCCGATTCGGCGACGTGGTTGGCCCACATCTGGTCGTCGACGACGTCCACGTCGCCGTCCAGATCGACCTCGAAGACCAGGCTTTCGGGATAAGCGGAGTGGCCGGCCATCTCTACCTGGACGCCGAAGCTGCCCTTGAGAGAGGTGGTTCCGATGACCCCCACGACCTCGTCGGGGAGCCAGCGGGCAAGCTGGGCGGCGTCGATGTCCTCGCTATTGGTGGCGATATGGAAGACGTGGGAGCCGCCGCCGGCCTCCACGATCTGAGCGTCGAAGCCCAGGGGCTGGAGTTCGTCGCCGACGGTGACGGCACCGTCGACGACGCTGAGAGCGCCGGCGCGCACATCGAAGGTGATGGGAAGCTCCATGTCCACCTCTTCGAAGGAGACGAGGCCGCTGGCAAAGGGTGGAAAGTCGATGACCAGATTGCGCAACGTCGCTCGTCCATCGAGAGACGCAAGGTGGTGGACCAGATCGATGTCGCCGTAAAAAGCGCCGTCGACGACGGCCTCTCTCACGGGTCGATCACCTCCAAAGGGCCAGGGCATGGTGCCGTCCCATGCGAAGTCGTCGATCCAGGCGTTGATCCCTACCAATGACGTCGAAAGGTGCCATTGTCCCTCCAGCGCCACCGTACCCCCCTCGCCGTCGCTGATTTCCGTATAGAAGGCCACCCCGCCCACATCTTGGCGGTAGGCCAACTCCAGGGTGGTCAACTCGTATTCACGTTGGCCCCCGGCGACGGTGGCTTGCGGGGCTTGCCAGCCCACGGCGATGTCATCGGCCTCCAGGCGAGATTCGTCGGCATACATCGTCAATTTTCCCCCGTAGGGGCTATGAGCCGTAAGCCCGTGGAGACCGACGCCCAGGTGCTCGATATCTCCTGTTTGAGCGAAGGCGTAGAGGTCATCGCGGGCCAGTGAGATGCCTTCGAGGGCGACCTGGAAGGGAAGTTCGCCCAATTTGTCGGCCAGCATCGTAGAGGAGACGTCAGCGAAGAGAGCGTCGTCTCGGAATTCGAGTTCGAAGTCGACGTCGGCGATCGTGCCATGGCCTCGAAGGTCGACAGGGTGGAGCAGATCGACGTCGACATCGATGGCGAGGGTCTGAAAATGAGCGGGCTCGGGTAAACCGGCCATGTCTACGGTGAGTGCAGCAATCTCGATCGCCAGGGTGTCTGTGAGCCAACGTTGGAGGCCGGCGCTGTCCTCCAACGTATCGTCGATCTGCGGTGATCGATCCGCACCGTCGTGGCGATCGATTCGGACGCTGGAGTGGCCGATCAATACCTCTTCGACGACGGGGTGACCTGCGGACAGGGATTCGCTCAGCGAGGGATAGACGTCGATCTTGTCGGTATGAAAGTGGATGACGCCACCGCCGCGAGGAATTCGGGCCGTCACGTCGTGCAGGCGTACTCCCGTCAAGCCCACACCGTTCATGGCTCCGATCTCGAGATCGATACCGCGCTCTTCGGCGGCGTCGGCGATCTGAGGGGCGGCGAGGTGGCTGAGGGCGAAGGGAGTGCGAAGCCCGAATAGGGCGAGGATGGCGAGGACGGCGAGGACGCACAGGGATATAGCGATGAACTGCACCCAGGGTCCGATAAAAGACCCTGTGCTCCGATTTTCTCCCCCGTCGTTGATCACTGCCTCGCCATTCATGTCTTCTTTTATAGGTGATCGAAGGGCGAAGCGTCCAATTTTTTCGATCTTTTCGAAGAAGGATTTGAAAAAGGGATCGGATTGTTGTTAAATGCAGTATAGTTTTCACCCATACAGCACGAGACGGGACCGAAAACGGGAGAATGCTCAGGCGGATTGTCCGTCGGAGCCATCGGGCCGCGCCCAGGGGCGCGGATATTCACTGTTGACGAATGATGTAGAGGGATCGACGCCCTCGAGTAGGCTCCGCTGTAGCCAGAGGACCTCGATGGTTGGATCCCCAGGAGGTAGAGATGTCGTTGTATCGATTGAAAGCAAAAGGTGGTTACTCCAATAAGTCGAATTCCGAGATCGACGATTTGCGAGACGAGCTGATCGGGGAGTACGAAGACAATAGTATTTCGGGGACTTTTACCCTCGGGGAAGGAGAAAACTGGATCGATATCGAGGGAGATCAAGGCGATCTGATTACGGCCTACAACGAGCTGAAGGCCCATTCCTTCTTCGATTATACCCAGGCTCAGAGCTTCGACGAGATTCTCGAGCGGAGACTGGAATATATGTATATCTATCACGAAGACCGGATGCCGGTGTCCGATAAGCCATAAGGCTTATGTCAGGGCTTTACGATGGCCAGCATGTCCTCCAGAAGTTGTAGGAGGGCCTGCTGGCTTTCTTTTTTTCGAAGCTCGTCGATGGTGAGGCGAAGACACATGGCGATATCGCGATCAGATCCGAACCCCAGTTTTTTGATGATAGATTGCATAAGCTCGATGTGGGCGCGCAGGGCCTCGGTGTCGCCATTGGCGGCGAGCATGGGGAGTTTGGTGGCTGTTGTGGCGAGTTCGAACTGAGGCCGATTGATCCGGCGAAGTTGTTGGAGGATGGCTTCGGCCTGGTGCCCGGCGAGGTTGATCTTGCCCTCGGCGATGGCCACAAGGGTCAGGTTATGAAGGGGCAAAAGGACCCTGTCCGGTTCGAGGATTCGGAAGAGCTCCAGACAGCGCTGGTACCAAATTCGGGCCTGTGAAAGGTCGCCGCGGTGACGCGCTACCTCTCCCCCCAGATTGGCACAATGAGCAGCGCCGAGAGTCGTTCCGGCGTCCAAGCATCGCTGCACCAGCTCGTCGATGTCGTCGAAGCAGAGCTCGTCGTCTCTACCCTGAAGGACGAGGGCTTTCATGCGAACGTACTCGATCTGATTGTCCACCACCGGATCGGCGGCGTGCGACATTGCCCGTCGGGCTCGATGGATGCACTGCATCGCCAATTCGTACTCGTCTTCCATCATGGCGATATGGGCGCGTGTGAGCAATGCCTGGGCGAAGTGGTCTTGAAAATCAAGTTGATCGGTCAGGTTCTGCTCTACGACGTGGCAGTGGGCCTTTGCTCCCTCGATATTTCCGCTCATATAGCGTGCCGTCGCGCTGTACCGGGCGGCGACTCCAATTTGCGATTTGTCTCCCAGGCGTCGGGCCAGATCGGCGCTCAGTGATGCCGCTTCGAGGGCCCGGTCGTTGGCACTGACGCTATGCCACCCGTGGCTGAGGTGGGTGAGAAATCTCATATGAAGTCGCAGTGCCTCCTCATCGCGAAGATCTTGGACGGCTCGGATGCCACGGCGTGAAAGATGGAGCATGGCCAGATAGTCGCGTTGAGCGAAGTAGCGCTCCAGTGCCGACAAAAGGCGTCGTCCCCCTTCGACGGGTTTGTCAGCCTCGAGGAGCAGAAAGCCCACCGGTTCGTCAACAGCGGTGCTGGAGGTGGAGCACTCATCGAGGGCTCGGGCGCAGGTAAGACATAACCTCTCCCAGCGACGGTGGGTGCGAGCGCTTTCGAAGAGAGCCTCGCGCAGCCAGTTATGAGTAAATACCAATTCCCCCTCGGTGGGGCGGAGTTGTTTTTGCCTGAGCAGGGTCCCCGTTAATTGCTGTGGGACATCAAGTCCCTCCAGGTGGGCCGCCGTCTCCCACACATCGGGCCGGAAGCGCTCGCCGAGGATGGCAGCCAATTCGAGGGCGATGCGCGAATCCTCGCAGCCGTCGGTAAGGCGCTCGATGACGCGGGTCCAGATATCGGTCCAATCTCCGGAGGTATTTAGCTCGGCGTCTTCCGAAAGTGTGTAGCCATGGCGAGTCGTCTCCAAAAGATCGCGATCGATCCAGTCACCGACGATTGCTAGAGCGTGGCGAGGGTTTCCGCCGGC
>SLPW01000429.1 GCA_007131755.1 Myxococcales bacterium
CCCCCGCCGCCGGACTTGGGTATGGGAAGTTGGGGCCCGGAACCCTTGGAGCGCGGCAGATCTGCTGTGGCGGATTTTGGCGTGGGAAGTTGAAGGCCCTTGTCCTTTTGTGCAGAGGTGGGAAGATCGAATTGACCGACCCCCATCTGGGTACGGTTGCCCAGTACACTTGAAAAAGCGGAGACCTCAGAGATCGGCTGCCAGGTCTGTTTGTCCGTCGAGACCTGGGCATCTAGGCCGATTTTGTCGCCTTCGAGCATCAGGCGAATCGCGTTTTCATCGAAGGGTCCGAAGACCTTCCCGGTAGGGCGTTTTACGTAATAACGTTGCATAGTGGGTCGGGGGGATGAGCCGCGATGAGGTTGGTGGGCGTCAGATGGTTATGACTTCTCTGAAGCCACATGTAATACGGGCCATGGTTTCACCGCTCACTGTATCGTGCCCCCGTAGGATAGGCAAGGAAATGGGGAAGGTGGCAGTGTGACCAGTTTGCGTCGGGTGCAGTTCCCAGGCCCGGGCCCCATCCCAGGCCCAGGCCCGTTTTTTCCAGGCTGCGGCTCCTGCCTGCTGCCTTCTGGCGATAGTGTTGGCCCAAACCGCATCCTCCGACGCGAAGTAACATCGGGCTGGGGCTAGGGACCGGGCCGGGGGGCGTTCGGCCACATTGAGTTCTATGACCAACCAGGGTGGATCACCCGGGAAGAGGGCAGTTAGAAGAGGGCAATGAAAGATATAGCTCAGTCGGCGGAGGGCTCGTCGAAGAGAAGATCGCTTAGATGAAGGTGGAGTTCGTCGATGATCTCTTCGAGAAGCGGTACCTGATCGGTGTGGATGGCAAAGGTGGTGGGACCGAGGCGGCGGGCGATCATGTCGGGAGCTTCAGAGAGCTGGCGAAAGCGCTCCGCAGCGTCGAGGTCTCGGAAGGTCAAGACGGTGACGTCGCTCTGAAGGTGGACGGAGGGCGGGGAGTCGAGTTCGCTCTGAAGCCGCAGTGATTGTGCCGCAGGCAGTCCACCTTCACTGCGGGGGCCCAGAAAGTTGCAAATGCCTCGCAGAGGATCGTCGGGGTAGTGGGCGATGATCTTGTCTGGATCGAGGGCGAAGAAGAGAGATCGAGGAGAGGACTCATCTTCGAGAAAATTGGCGACGCGATCGAGTTCGACACGGGTGGTGACGTCGCACTCATAGGGATCGATCATCAAAACCAGGGGGTCGACAAAATAAAAGCAGCGCGGCGGGGGGCCGAGGGCGTCGAGTTGAAGCGAAGATTCGGCGTCGGCGGTACGCTGAAGTGCCGGATGGGTAGCGTCGGTGACGAAGGCGTCGCGGGGTCCAAGGCGGATCAACTCCACCGGACTTTCGCGCAGATCGTGCTCCAGTTGGCCGCAGATGAGATCGAAGCGCTCCGGATCGGGGTGACGCAGGGCGGCGCCGCCGAGGTGGATGGTCAGGCGGCGGTGAACCCGCTCCCAGTCACGGAGTTGAAAGGCCACGGCGTCGGGAACCGGGGTGTGACCGTGGTGATTGAGAAGTTCGATAAGCGAGTCGGCGTCGGCGCCGAGTGCGTAGCCGCGCTGAACCGATTCGGCCTCCAATTGAAAGGTGGCCACCCGATCGGAGAGCTTTCGGCGTCGACCGACGCGATATAATTCGTGGAGGATGGTCACCGGGCTGTTGTCGAGGAAGACCATGACCTCGAAGTTGGGCTGGACGATGAGACAGCCACCGGGCTCGGGGGAAGGGACGTCGTCGCCGAGCCCCAGGGCGCGCGATCCGCGTTTGGAGAGGACAGCCAGGGGCTGACCATCTTCCGATTCTCCGAGCTCCAGGATGCCGGCCCATACAAGAGTGCGCTCTAGCACGGCGTGGATGAATTCGTCGGGATCGGGCTTGCGGGGAAGCTGGGAGAGGGTGCGATCGAGATAGTGGCGGTCAAGTTGAGTGCACAGTTGGGCCAGAGCGTCGAGAGAGGCCCAATTCGAAAAGTGGGCTCTGCGCAATACGGAGATGACGAATCCCCGGGCGCCGATGAGGGGCTGACCGGTGGACTCGCTCTGGGAGAAATGATCTTCGTCCACGTTGCGGCTGGCCTGGCGCGAAAGGCGCAGGCTGTCGATTTCGTTCCAGAAGCGAAGGCGCTGCAGGGCGTCGAGAAGCCGTCGGTCGCGCTCGTCGCCGGGGGCGTGGAAAAACCGAGTCAAGGCGGCGTCGTCGGTGCGGCAGGTGGCGTCGTCGAGGTTGCTCAACAACTGCAGCTCACGGGCCAGGGAGACCAAAAAGGTGAGATAGTCGAAGTGCTCGGCGTCGTGGAGGTCGAGGTCGTCGTCGATTTCACCATAGGTGCCGGGCATGGTGATGCCACGAGCCACGCGAGCGAGACTGCGCCGGTTGGGGGTGCCGTCCTTGTTGAGTTTGAGCGGATCGCGACGAATCAGCGCGCAGAGGTGGAGAAGGTTGAGCTCCAACTCGTCGGTGGTGGCCTGTCGGTCGTCGACGATGACCTCAGACCAGGCCGGGGCGTCGAGGGCCTCGTCGTCGTCGAGCGCGTCCAGGCGCTCGAAGGTGGACTGGAGCACGGCGAGGTCGCGCTGCAAAAAGGTCTCCTGCTCGAGGACGGAGTTGAGATTGCAGGCGTGCTCGCCGGGGCTGGGAAGGGCGACGAGCCATCCGCGCACGATGAGGTTGCGAATGGTGGCCTTCGATTCGCCGAAGCCGCGAAGCAGGAGGTCACGGCGCAGATTTTCTCCACGCACGCGGCCTCCCCGTTCGGCGATGAGACCGAAGACGGCACGCGCCGTGGGCTCCAGGGCCTCGAGATCGATGTCGTTTGCGAAGCCCTGGGAGGCGACTTCGGCCACGACGTCAGCCTCTTCACCGACCTTCCAGGTCCGGGCGAAGAAGCGCAGGGAGGCGTCGGCATAGCCGCGTTCCAAGAGATTGGCGAGTTCATCCTGCGTAAGTGGTCCTCCGGAAGATCGGAGGCCTTCGGACGGATCTTTCAAAGTACCTCCTCGGCCACCGGCTCATCGGGGGTGGGGGCGTCATCAGTGACGGGGAGAGAGCCGACGAGGCGTGGAAAGGTTCCCGCTTGCTCGAGGGTGCGCCGAATGGCGTCGACCTCGTCGGCGGGTACCAATAATCCGCGGTCGCCGAGGCGGCGAATATGAAGATCCAGAGGCTCGATGGCAAGCAGTGTCTCTTCGAGAATTGCCGTATCTTCGCAGAGCATCAAGGCCAGGCCTCGATGAATGATGAGTACGTCTTCAGCCAAGTTGCAGTCCCTCGGTCGAGGAGTTGGCGTGTGTGAGAAGGGCGATCGTCGGAGGGGCCACACGGGTCCGCCAGCCGATGAGTAACGTCGACCATAATGTAGGTATTTCGGTGCCGGGGTGTCAACTTTGACGGAGGGAAGAGTACAGAAGGCAGAGGGCAGAGGGCAGAGGACAGAAGTCGAAGAGCAGAAGTCAAAGCCGGAACGGGGGCGAACGATAGCGTTGACAGTTCTTCTGAGGCAGCACTAAGTTGCCGGAAGGAATTCCGATCAGGCGAAGACAGTGGCGAAGGTGCAGCGCTGGTCAGTAGAAGAGCGCTGTCTGGATGGGGAACGAAGATGAGCGAGGAGATCAGGTTTTTCGAGGTGGGGCCACGCGACGGGTTGCAAAACGAGAAGACCATCCTGGAGCCGGCGAGCCGGGTGGAGATGGTGGAAGGGCTCGTGGCGGCGGGGGTGGAGGACATAGAGATCGGCTCCTTCGTTCATCCAAAGTGGGTGCCCCAGATGAAGGGCACCGACGAGGTAGCACAGAAGATCGAAAGGAAAGAAGGGGTACGCTACTGGGCGTTGGTGCCGAATAGGAAGGGCCTAAAGCGGGCGATGGACGTGGGGGTCGATCACGTGGCCGTCTTCATGTCGGCTACGGAGTCGCACAACAAGAAGAATCTCAATCGCACCAGAGAGCAGAGCCTGCATGAGTTGGGGGAGGTGATCGGTGAAGCGCGATCGCAGGGGCTAGTGGTACGGGCCTACGTGTCGACGGCCTTCGGGTGTCCCTTCGAGGGAGAGGTCGACTTCCAGGAGGTGCTTCGGATCGGTGAGGAGCTTCTGGACAGTGGGGCCGAACATCTGTCATTGGGAGATACGATCGGGGTGGGCTCGCCGCCGGAGATCGCCGAGGGATGTCGGCGGGCGCTACAGGCGTTCGGAGTGGAGAAGGTGGCCCTGCATCTGCACGATACCCAGGGGTTGGCCCTGGCGAACGCGCTGGTGGCCTATCAGCAGGGAGTGCGCCTATTCGACGGCGCCGTAGGAGGAATGGGAGGCTGTCCCTACGCTCCGGGGGCGGCGGGGAATGTAGCCAGCGAGGATATGATCAATCTCTTCCGTCAGATGGACACCTCCGTGGGGATAAAGGCCGAGGCGATATGCGAGGTAGCCGAGTGGCTGCGCGACGAATTGGGGTTTCGAATCAGCGGGCGCTACTGTGACTATTGGCGAGCCCATCGGGAGAGCGGCGATGAGTGAGGTCGGGCGGCGCTTTAGCGAATATAGAGATCGATATCTGGAGGCGGTCCTGGAGTCGGTGGATCGGGCGGTGGTGCGTGGGGGGCTGGAGGATACGTCGCTGGAAGAGATGCTGCGCTATCATCTGAGGACCGGAGGAAAGAGGCTTCGCGCCTTGTTGCCGACGATGGTGGCCGATGCGTTGGAATGTGATCCGGGCCGAGTGGTGGGCTTTGGGGCAGCCTGTGAATTGATCCACAACGCGACGTTGGTGCACGACGATCTTCAGGACGGCGATCGGGTGCGCCGCGGCCAGCCGGCGGTGTGGGCAAAATATGGACAGGCGGAGGCGATCAACCTGGGAGATGCCCTGTTGTATCTGGCGCCGCTATGTCTGGAAGAGGTGGATGCCAGCGCCGATGTGTTGTGGGCGGTGAGCAGCGATAT
Organism: Myxococcales bacterium; assembly: GCA_007131755.1. Classification (GTDB taxonomy): domain Bacteria; phylum Myxococcota_A; class Bradymonadia; order Bradymonadales; family Bradymonadaceae; genus SLJM01. The sequence continues at coordinate 4,949 of SLPW01000429.1, forward strand.
CTTCACACAGGTGCTGCGGGTCATCGACGGGCAGCAGCGCGAATTCGAGCTTCGCTTCGGGGAGGCCCGCTGGCCCACATACGAAAGGATGGTAGAGGGCAAGACGAGTGGTCTATTTGCGCTGCCGATGGTGGGAGCAGCCCGGCTATGTGGTGCCGAACAGGCGGTCAGGCAGGCCCTGGAAGAAGCGGCGGGGCATCTTGGGGTGCTATTTCAGATGCAGGACGACGTGCTGGACCTCTATGGAGAAAAGGGGCGCGAGCAGCGCGGAGGCGATCTGCGAGAGGGGAAGATCTCGGCGTTGGTCGTGGCCTTCTGTGAGCGAGGGACGAAGGAGGAGATCCAGCGCCTGCAGGCGGTGATCGAGGCGCCGCGCGAGGCCACCAACGATCGGGACGTGCAGTGGGCCATCGAGGCTTTTCGCCAAAGGGGGGCGCTGGGGGCGGTGCTGGAGGTCATCGACGAGCGGCGTCGGCGGGCGCTGGAGGTACAGGGGCTGGCGCAGCATCCGACGTTGCGTCAATTGGTTGACGATCTGGCGGCGTTGTTCGTCGAGCCCATCAAGGGGGTGAAGTGAGGGTGGGGGCGACGGCGAGAGAGCTCGGAGGCTATCAAATGGCACGCAGTGAGCTATAATCGCCTCCTCATTGGAGGCCAACTGCAAGGAACGAGGCGGTATTTTATGACTGAATCCGAGAAGTCCAATGGCTGTCCGGTAGCGCATCCGTCTCGAGGCGGAGACCAGGCGTTGACGTACAACTCCTATCTAAAGGTTCCGGAGCTGTTGTCATTGCAGCAGTACGAGTCGGAGCCGCCGGCCCATGACGAGTTGTTGTTCATCACCATCCACCAGGCCTACGAGCTGTGGTTTAAGCAGATCTTATTCGAGCTCGACAGCGTGATGGAGGCGATGGCGGACGACCAGGTCTATGAGGCGTCGAGACTGTTGCAGCGAGTGCTGAAGATCGAGAAATTGCTGGTGAGTCAGATCCACATCCTGGAGACGATGACGCCGAGAGACTTTTTACGCTTTCGATCGGCACTGAATCCGGCCAGTGGATTTCAGTCCATTCAATTTCGGGAGGTGGAGTTTTTGTCGGGGGTTCGCGACCTTTCGGTGCTGGAATATATCGATCAGAGCGCCGACGAGGCGAAGAGGTTGCAGCGTCGGCTCGAAGAGCCGTCACTGCGCACGGGCTTTTACGAATTGCTCGTGCGCCAGGGGTTTGCCGTAGAGGTTCCTTCGGAGGACGGCCGGGTATCGGACAAGCTGCGAGAGCAGAACCTGGAGGCGCTGTGGAAGTTGTATCGCTATCCCGAGGAGAATTTTCACCTCTATAGCCTGGCGGAGTCGTTGGTGGAGCACGACCAGAATATCTTGTTGTGGCGCTTTCACCACGTACGAGTGGTGGAGCGGCTCATCGGCACCAAGAAGGGGACGGGAGGATCGTCAGGGGTGGAGTATTTGAATTCGACGCTGCAGCGAAGGGCCTATCCCGTGTTGTGGGAGGTGCGTGGAACCTTGTCGGACGAGGAGATCTACGGGGAGCGGTGAGGGGGCTGGTGGGGAGGATCAATAGCCGGAAATGAGGATTCGAGTTGGTGTGGGCACGATCAGTGGAGTGAGAAATGCATGCGAATATGGTGAAGGCCTGGTCGATGGTGGTGATCTGTGTGGCGTTGATGTGCGCCGGCTGTGCGACGCCGGAGGCGAACGTCAAGAGCGCCGATCTTCGGAGCTTGTCCATGCAGGAGTTGGACGTGGGATTGACGTTGGATCTGTACAACCCGAACGAATATTCGATCCCCGTGGAGGGGATCGACTGGCGTCTGTCGCTGTTCGACAATCCAGTGGCCAACGGGCGGGCCAATCCGGATGCCCGGATCCCGGCCGGTGGAAGGACGGACGTGGACGTGCCAATTACGCTGCGGCTGTCCGATCTGGCAGATACGGCACAGCAGTTGATCCGGGCCTCACAGATTCCCTACCTGTTGTCGGGAAGGGTTCACTTTCAGGTGCCCACGGGGACGGTGTCCGTCGATTTTAGCCGCGACGGGCAGTGGAGGAATCCGCTGCGGTGAAGGGAAGCAAAAAGATCTGGAAAGATTGCGGGGGGAGCGTCATTTGGGTACATACGGGGGTCGGAGATTGTCGTGTCAGCATCCTCGAACAGGGAAGGTTAGATGTACGCTTTTCAAAGAGTCACCGTTGTCGTGATCGTGGTGTGTTCTTTCGTGGTGGTGGCTCTGGCCGCAGCGGGCTGTGGTTCGGAGGACCCGGCGGAGGGCTTTCCCGGCCCCTGTGACGTCGTCGATTGTGATGAGGTGCCGGAGAGCGAATGTGTAGGTGACTTCACGTTGCGGATCTTCGAAGGCCCGGGAAGTTGTGTCGATGGGGAGTGCATCTTCGAGTCCGAAGAGATGTCCTGCGGTCGCGGTTGTGAGGACGGGGAGTGTGTGGGCGATCCCTGTGCCGGCGTTTATTGCAACAATCCGCCGGAAGACAGTTGTGTCGACGAGAATACGCTCGAGGTCTACGAGGAGTGGGGAGACTGCGCCGAAGGAGACTGCAGTTATATTAGTAATGAGATCACCTGCGATCACGGTTGCAGCGACGGAGAGTGTGTGGCTCCGGAATGTGAGTCGAATGAGGATTGCACCGATCCACCTGGGCCCTGCTATGAGTCGTCGGGCATCTGCGAGGAGGGACAATGTCATTACGATCAGCTCGAAGACGACACGCACTGTGAAGACGACAATCCCTGTAATCTGATCGGCAGGTGTGAGGGGGGAGAGTGCACCATTGCAGTGCCCGCCGACTGCAGCGTCTTCGACGGACCCTGCGTGGTTGGCAGGTGCGAAGAGTCCACCGGAGAGTGCTACCCGGAGACGGTGGATGACGGAAATACCTGTTACGACGGCGATGCGTGTACAGAAGCCGGGATATGTGACGACGGAGTGTGTCAGACGGAGCCCGTAGAGTGCGACGAGCCACCGGAGGATGAATGCGTAGACGGGGAGACCCTTCGGGTCTACGTCGACAGCGGTGTCTGTGATGGCGACGACGGAAGCTGTGTATACGACCACAACGACGAGGACTGTTCGCCCGGTACGTGCAGCGAGGGAGAGTGTCAGGCGGGGGCGCTATAGATCTTCGATGCTTGTGCGCAGTGCGTCGATGGCGTCGCGGATCTCGTCGGCCCGGGGGTTGTCCTGACCGGCGTGGTGGAGGAGTTTTTCGACGCCGTCGAGGCGTTGCGGAAGTCGCATGTCCGGGCCGTTGGGGATGACCAAGAAGGTGTGCAGACTGGAGGTGGCCTGGCGAAGTCGGTGGGGATCGCCGTCAAGATAGGCAAAGAGCGCGGCGCCGAGCAGGGCGAACATATTGGCGTAGGCGTGGCTGAGAGCTTCGGCGTGGCGCTGTGCGAGTTGGACGTTGTGTCGGGCCTCGTCGAGATCGCCGAGGGCGAGTTGGAGTTTGGCGAGGTTGATGGAGGCAAGGCTTAAGATCTCGCGGTGGCCCATCTTATTTGCCAGCGTCAGGGCCTCGGAGAAGAGGTCGAGGGCCTGTTCGATATGACCCTCGTGCTCGGCAGCCATCGCCAGGTAGTACATGCACTGAGGTTCGTAGAGGCCGAGATTTTCGCGGCCCTCGACCTCCAGGACCTCCTCCAGGAGGAGGATCGCCTCGTCGGCGCGATCCAATTCGATGAGAAAGAGGGATCGGAAGAGGGCGGAGAGAGCCCAGCCGTGCTGGTCGTCGAGCTCCTCGTGCAGGCGGGTGGTGTCTTCGGCCAGGATCAGAGCCCGTTCGTGCTGGCCCTGCACCCATGCCAACTCGGCGCTCAACAGGATATCCTTGAGGATGCCGTAGAGGTGCCCCAGGGATTCGTGGAGTTCGCGAGCGCGGCGCGAGTGAAAGCGGGCGCGGTCCAGGTTGGTGGATCGGCGAAGGATGATGCCCAGGGCCAGGTGGGCGTTGGCCTCGGTCACCAGGTCGTGGCTGCGTCGGGCCAGGGTGAGCGCCTGGTGGGCGATGCTCTCGCCGGCCTCGACGCCTTCGGCGATCAGGGCGATGTGGGCGGCCTCGACGAGAGAGGCGGCCTCGAGGTGTTGATCGCCCAGCAATTGTGAGCGGTGGCGAGCCTCGGCGGCGAGCTCCTCGGCACGGGTGAGGCGTCCGTCGGCGTAGTGACATCGGGTCAAGCCGATGAGAGAGCGCACCTCGGCGGGGGAGACGCCATCGCCGGTGGACGAGGCGCGAAGGTCCTCATAGAGGGAGCTGGCGAGGCCGTAGCGGCCGTGGAAAGCGGCCAGATCGGCGCGGCTCAATTGAACGCGCTCGGCGCCGCGTTGGTCGTCGAGCACGTCATAGAGATCGTCGATTTCGTCCAAGAGCTGCGACGCCTCTTCGAGGCGTCCCTGCAACAGGAGCACTTCGGCCAATAGCTCCGATGCCTCGGCGCGAACGCTGCTGTAGCCACATTGACGAGCCTGGTCGATGGCGACCCGCAGGGCGTCTTCGGCAGGGCCGAGTTCGCCGAGAAAGCGGGACAATCGCCCCTGGCTCAGGCGAAGTTCGGCCAGGATTTCGGGGTCGGCGTCGCGGTGAGAGTGGAGGTGAAGGGCGCGCTGTAGCATGCGCAGGGCCTCGCGATAGCGGTGTTCGGCCTCGGCCCGCTCGGTGGCGCGCAGCCACCAGGGAAGTGCCGTGCGCGTAGAGCCGGCCCGCTCGAGGTGATGTGCGATCCGCCGGGAGTAGTCGACGATATCGATGCACGGAGCGTCTTCGGCGAGTCGATCGCTGAGGATATCGGCCACCAGTTGGTGAAAAGTTCGCCAGTCGTCGATATTTTCCACCATGCGAACCAGAGAGGCTCGATGCAGGGGACGGGCGAAGGCGAAGTGGGTCCACTGGGGAGCGTCCTGTGTTTGCAAGAGCCCGGAGGTGACCAATTCGTCGAGAAATTCCGGGCACCGGGTGGCCAGTGAGGAGAGTCCCTCGGCGTGGAGGCAGCTCTGGAGGAGTTCGTCGTCGAATTCGTCGCCCAATAAGACGATGCGATGAAGGATGGAGCGCAGCTCGGACTCGTCGTCGGCCTGGGAGAGGTAGCGATTTGCCCGTTCGATGATCAGTTGCTGCAAGTCCAGAGGAACCATCTCTTCGATGGCGATGGAGGGGTCGCTCAGATCCCAGTGGTCGCGATCGTCGCGGTATTCGATGAGCTCACTTTCCAGCAGATAGCGGCAGATATGCAGAAGGAGTTCCGGATTTCCCGAGGCGAGCTGGAGGACCCCGTCACAGAGGGCGTCGGAGACCGGAAATAGACGTGTGAGCAGTCGGCCCGTATCCTCGTCGGAGAGGTCGGGAAGGGGCCATAGGGTCAGCGGGGCGTCGGCGATGCGTTGCCAGTCTTCGAAGGTCTCGGGGCTTCGGGCGGTGACGACGACGGCGATGGGTCGGGGACGCTCGGTCAGGGAGTTCAGGAGCTGATCAAAGAAGCGGCGGGTGATGGGATCGGCATGCTGGAGGTCGTCGAAGACCAGGACCAAGGGCCGAAGTCGACACAGGTGGTCGAGAAATTCGATGAGCCCGTGGACGACGGAGCGCACGGAATGATCGCTGTCGACGTCGGTATGTGTGGAGGCGTCGAGGAGGGTGGCGAGTTGTTGGCGTTCGGCGGCGATCAATTGTCGTGACAGCGGGGAGCGGCGCCGTGATTCCTCGCCGACGATGGGAGAGAATGCCTGGCGAAGGCTGGCCATGGGGGGAGCGCTGCGGGCCTGAGAGGCGTGCAATAACTGAACGGTGCGGCGGGCCTCCACCTGAGATCTCCAGGCGTCGACGAGGGCCGACTTTCCGGTGCCTGCGTCACCGTAGATGGCGAAGACGCCACCGCGGCGTTCGGCTTCATCGAGCCAGGTGTCGAGACGGGACAGGCTGCGTTGGCGTCCGATGAGCGGGGTCTGCGCGGCGCGCAGCTCGAAGCGCTCCAGGGCGGCGCGGCGATCCGTTTCGTGGGGATCGTGACGGGTGTCTTCCTTGAGCCGCCGATCCGGTGAGGTAGCGCTGGTGACGACGGCCTCGGAGAGGGCGGCCTCCAGGTTGTCGACAGCCATGGGAGTCGTTTCAGATGCCTCAGGGACGAACTTCAGACGCGCCGTCTCCTCATCGGCGGAAGAGTCAACGGCGATGAATCGATGAGCGGGGTTGGTATTGGAAGGGCCGTCGGTGGGCGGCCCCGGTTGGCGATAGAGCCACTGGAGTGCTTGTTCGGCACTGGCGAAGCGCTGATCGATCTCCTTCTGGGTGGCCTTGACGATGAAGCGCGCCACAGCCGTATCGGCCAGGCGATCCGGCAGCGGTGGCAGGGGCTCGTTGACCTGCAGCAATAGGGTCTTAAGGGGGGTGGGACCGTCGAAGGCCACCTCGCCGGTGAGGGCCTCGTAGATCACCAGTCCCAGCGCGTAGATATCGCCCGGGGGCCCGACCTCCTTACCGTTTGCGTGTTCGGGAGACATATACTGGGGGGTGCCGCAGATTTCGCCGGTCGCCGTGAGTCCGGGACCGCGATAGAGCGTCGAGCGCGGATCACCGATGAATTTGCTCAGTCCGAAGTCCAGAAGCCGGCTGTCGACGGCACCGGAGTCGTTGATGAAGATATTTTCCGGCTTGATATCGCGGTGGATCAACTCGCGGCGATGAGCCTCCTCCAGGCTTCCCAGGATCTGTTCCAGCAGCACGTGCAGATCTTCCGGAGCCAGGGGGCCCCGGGAGTCGATATGCTTGCGCAGGGTGATCCCCTCCAGGTATTCCATGACCACGTAGAAGAGTCCCGCCGGAGATTGGCCGTAGTCGTAGAGGGTGATGGTGTGGTGATGTTCGAGGCTACTGGCGTGAAAGACCTCGCGGCGAAAGCGCTCCACCTCCTTGGGATCGACGGCGACGTCGGGGAGCAGAAATTTGATCGCCACGTCGCGCTCGATGGTCTCCTGGGTGGCGCGAAAGACGACACCATAGCCGCCACGACCAATTTCAGCGGCGATGCGATAGCGGCCGGCGACGAGGTCGCCGATGGAGGGCAGGCGCTTGCTGGGTTCACTCACGGTGGGACTCCGGGAGAGGGTGCGATTTCGCAGGTGGAGTATCCGCGATGGGGGGTGGGATCTCAAGGAGGGGTAGGGACGATTGAAGAAATTGGTTTAATCCATCGGCGTTTCGATGTAGACGTTGGGGGGACAATTCCAAAGGTGTGAACTTCGCGGGAGTGGCGAATGAAGAAAGTCAAAAGAACAAAATGGTTTGCGACGGCGCTGTTCGTCGCCTTGGTCGGTGCCAGCTCGATGGCCTCTGCGCAAGAAGAGATCGAGGAGGAGCCAGTAGAGGTGAGCCTCGACGAGGCAGAGGAGGCGGCGGAGTCCGAGGAAGAAGCGGAGTCCGACGAGGCGGCCGAGGAAGAAGAGGCGGCCGAGGAAGAAGAGGCGGCCGAGGAAGAAGAGGCCGACGAAGAGATCGAAGCCGCCGACGAGCCAGAAGAGGCGGTCGAGGAAGTAGAGGTCGACGAAGAGATCGAAGCCGCCGACGAGCAAGAAGAGGCCGAGGAAGAAGAGGCCGAGGAAGAAGAGGCGGTCGAGGAAGAAGAAGTCGAAGTCGTAGAAGAAGTGACCGAAGAAGAAAGCGAGGAGCCTGTTGAGGCAGGCGGACTCGTCGTCGAGGAAGCTGAGCCGGTCGAGGAAGCTGAGCCCGTCGAGGAGGTCGATCCGGTCGCAGAAGAAGAAGAAGAAGGCGATATGTGGGACGATATCGGCGCCGGACTCGTGGCCGTGGAGGAGACGGAGGCCGGAGCGGAGGCGACGATTATCGAAGAGCCCTTCTCGCCAACCTTCGCCTTCGGCGTGGAGACGGGCTATTTCTTCACCGACCTGCAGCGATTCAACTCTCATGCGCTGGGGCCCAACGAAGCCGGCACCTTCGATGTGAGGGGAAGCTATCACATCGATCTGGTGGCGGAGTCGAGGGTCGTGGAAAATCTGAGGGTGTCGATTCTGGGCGGGACGACCTTCGCGCGTCACAGCAACCCGTCGCTCTTCGGATGGTATATCGGTGCCGAGCCGGCGTATGTGGCCGCCGATGGAAATTGGGAGATGGCGCTGGGGCTCGGCCTTGGCGTGGGCGGGTTGCGGGTGTCCAACGACGCCGGCGACGAATTGGCCACGTCGCTGACGGTGCTGCGTCCCTTCCTGGAGGCGCGGCGAAATCTGAGCGATATGACCGCCACCTATGCTCGTTTCGGGTTCAACGCCTGGTATCCGCGCAATCCCCGATCCGAAGACCTGGAGTTGGAGACCGACACGGGTCAGCCGCTGTCGACCCGTGATCTGGAGAGCGGAGGACTATATATCGCCGTGGGCGCTCGCTTCGGCGCCATTACAGGCCTGACGGAGAGGAGCGCCGAGGTCATCGAAGAGACGGACCTCGAGTAGCCCGGACTCGGGGTCGATCTCGGACTCGGGGTCGATCTCGATCTCGGGGTCGATCTCGATCTCGGGGTCGGTCTCGGGGTCGATCTCGATCTCGGGGTCGATCTCGGGGTCGATCTCGGGGTCGATCTCGGGGTCGATCTCGATCTCGTTCTCGATCTCG
>SLPW01000561.1 GCA_007131755.1 Myxococcales bacterium
GGCGACCACAAAGAGGGCAGAGATACGGCGCATGAGCAACTCCTATACTATTTGTCAGTGCGCCCCGCGTGCGCACTACACATGTTGGCATTCAACTGGCGAACAACACCGTTCTAACGCGGGAAGGATTGGGATGCAACAATTGGGAAAGCGTTGAGCGCGATCGGTTTCCGTTCTTAGAACAGCCAGGCGAGTTGGAAGATGAGGAGGCGATCGATGCGATCGGGATGCCACCGCATGCCCAATTCCATGGTGAGGCTCGATATGCCGTAGATGGAAACTCCGGCGCGGGCAGCCGTGCCGGCAAGGGGTTTGAGCTGAGAGGTCGAATAGGCCTCTCCCGTTGCGTCATCGATGGTGCGTCGGTGAAGGAGAATGCCGGCCTCCAGATCAGCGCCCAGCAACCATCGACCGCTCCACCAATGAAGGCCCGCGGCGCTTGTGATCGCCATGCGGTCGGTTCGAAAGTCGATGGGACCGGCCCGGGGCGTTCGCCTCGAAAAATCGACGCCCAGGCTCGTCCCGATGGGCAGACTCCACAATCGACGAAGGCGCAGACGCCCGTAGTTCTGCCCCAGGCGACCTCTGTAGGCGGTCTGCCAGAAATTCAAGCCCGCGCCGGCCTCCAACTCCCAACGATGATCCTCAGGGGGGGCGAAGAATTGGCTCCAGGCTTGCCGTATGGCTTCGTCGCGGTCGACCGCTTCTGATTCTTCCGCTTCCTCCTCAGGTTCGTCGCCGTTCCCGTCCTCCGCGATGGCAGGGGAGGACCAGCATAGAAGAAGCGAAAGGACCAGAATGGGCACCGAAGTCAGGGATCGCATTGCAATCGCTCCGAGATGGCGGTCAGTCGGTCGTGGAAGATAAGGCAGGCCTGTGGACGCGCCTCCTCGGGAAGATGGCCGTGGAGGAGATCGAAGAAGTCACTCAGCTCGAAGGAGGAATCGACATCGCCAAAGTCACTAAGAGTATTGACCAGGGCTGCCCCGAGGGTCTCTTCGTCGACGTGAGGACGAAGGGCCCAGACGGTGGAGGCGATGACGGAGCCCAGCTCGTAGGGATTGAAGAGAGCGGAGTCCTCACTTTGCACTCGATTGTAGAGGGACTCCGTATACTGACGCTCCACGGAGAGATCGCGGTCGATCTCAAATTCGTCTTCGGCGATGGAAGGAGAGATGAAGTTCGGATCCTGCGTGGCCAACCCTCCGAAGATATCGGCCACCCCCTCGTCGAGGGCTCTCATCCGGTTGATGGCGGGATCCGGCCAGGGGGCCACCAGGTACTCGGGGGCTCGGGCGTCGCCGTGGACGAGGCGGTTGAAGACGGCGTGGCTGTATTCGTGGACGATGACGCCACGGTTGGCGGCGAAAGGGATACCGGAGAGGAAGAACTGACGGGGCATCAAGAATGCATCCATCGTAAACGCGTAGGCGGCGTTGTCGGTCAGGAGGTTGATGGGAATGAAGACTTCCAGCCGTGGGGCGTAGTAGACGGGGAGGCGACCGACCACGTCGCGATCGACGCCGATATTCTCGAAGAAAAAGGCTGCCTTCTCGAAGTGGTGATAGAGGGTGAGCATCATCAGGCTGTCGAAGTCCCAGGCCGACACCAAACCACCACTGACCTCATAGCTGGCCTTCGGCGTCGTAGAGCCGGAGATGCGAAGGGCCTGTTCGAATTCTTCTTGTGTTTCCGGATTCGCCTCGTCCATTACGATCCGTCCCCCGGCGCGAAGATACACCACTTCGCCATCCACGCTGCGTGGGTCCTCCAGGGTCTCGACGGAAGCCTCTACGAGACGGTAGCGGTCCTGATCGCCATCATAGTCCAGGATGTGATATCGGTCGCCGTCGTCGACGTCGGGGCTTCCGCAGGAAAAGCACACAAGGGCGACGGCGATCAGCAGCTGGCCGGAGAGACGGCTGTATTCGTCGCGATGGGTCATCATGAGCAAGTGCCGCTGGGACGTCAGGAATTTTCACACCGGGGAGCAGTAGCGCATGGCCTGCCAGGGTTTGTCGGCGTTGACGCATTCCTGGGTGGGGCCGGAACCAGGGCAGTCATCGGAGCTCTCACAGAGGCGCACGCATATGTCCTGATCGTCGGGACCGGCGGGAAAGCAGGAAAGTCCCGTTGGGCAACCGTCATCATGGAGGTTTGCGCGGTCACAGCTATCGCCGTCGGACTTCCCACTGGAGCCCCCATTGAATATGCAACGGAAATTAGCGTGACAGGTAGCCTCGGGAAAGGCGGGGTCGGCAGTGCACCGAAGTCCACCGGAGCAGGCGTCGTCATTCTGTGGTGAGCACCGCTGGCTGCACACCCCCATCTCTTCCAGCGCCAATTCACCATCGGCAGCGAATGGGTTGAGGCAGTATTGGTCGTCAGCACAGCCATGATGGTCCTCTCTTCTGCAGATCGAGGCGCATTGAGTCGAACCGACGCCGTCCCAGGCGATGCAATACAAATCGGTATCACACCGATCGGTGGGGCCACAATTTTGACCTTCCTGGACTTCCCCTGCCGAGGACTCGTTGAGGCAGTTCTGAAAGAAGGTACCCGATCCGAGTTGGAAAGAGCAGAACTGTCCGTCGCCACAATCGTTGTCGGCGAAGAAATCACAATTACCCGAGATCTGTCCCTGATTCTCTGCGCATTCCTGAGGCTCACAGCTCCCGTCGACGCAGCTTTCGTCGACAGCGCAGCGATTTCCGCAGGCCCCACAATTTTCGAAATCGGTCTGAAAATCGCGTCCGGTACAATCGGGGGGGACGCATTGGTTGTTGTCACATACGTCGCCACCGGTGCAGTCTCCGCAACTGACGCTTCGCTCTGTACCGCAGCGATCGGTGGTGGAGAAGGATCCACAGGCGATGCTGTGTTCTTCGCATAATTGTGCGTCGCTTTCAGGGGCGCACTCACAGGAATTGTCCACGCAGAGTTCGTCGGCCCCGCATTCGACGTCACAATCAACGATGCCTCCACACTGGTCGGGGATCTGGCCGCAGAAGTCGGGGTCGCACTCCTCGATGAGATCGTCGCAGTCACCGGGGACGCATTCGAAGTTCTGACACGATTCGTTGGTCTCACAGCTAACTCCACCGCTGCTGTCGCTACAGTCGACGAAATCACCGCAGCCGTCGGGGACCATGCCGCATTTTCCGTCACAATCGACGCCACAGTCCTGGCAGAATTGGTCAACTCCACAGTGGGAGTCGGCGCCGCATCCGCCGCAGTCGACGTGTCTGGTCTGGCCACAACCATCTTCAAATTGGATGATCCCACAGGCGTCGGGATGATGCGCATCACACAATTGCTGGTTCGACTCCGGCTGGCAGACGCATTGGTGCTGCTCGCAAGCGTACCCGTCGTCACAGGAGCCGCAATCGACAGATCGTTCAACGTCACAGCGATCGGTGACGGTGAGTGTTCCACATTCGAGTTCCTGCTCTGAACAGTGGGACTGAAGCTCGGAATCACCCTCCGGAGTACAACCCGTATCGCCGGCGTCGGTCCCATTGGGAAAGGGAACGTCGTCGACATCGTAGTCCAGGTTACAGCCCACCAGAGTCGTCATCAGGCAGACAATCAGAGCGAAGGCGAAAAATTTTGGA
>SLPW01000177.1 GCA_007131755.1 Myxococcales bacterium
TCGGCTCCAGCGTCACGATCCCGCAGATGCGCCGCACCTCGTAGTCGTCCGGATCGGGAAGATCCGGGTCGAGCTCTTCTTCGGCCTCCTCCGCCTCCTGCGCCGCAGCCACTGCCTCTTCATCGGAGTAAAACGGGCGGTGAATCTCCTCGTAATACACGGGCACCCGATCCTGTGGCGTCGTCAACACCTCTTTGTCGCCAAAGGACGTCACCGCAACCGTGCCGAACATCCGGGCCAGGCCCCTGACCTCCAGGCGAACCCGATCGCCGACGTCAAAAGAACCCACCCTGGAGTCGCGCAAGACGTGAATCCCCGTCGACTCGTCCTGGATGATGAAGGTGCCGAAATTTCGCTCCCTGGACCCACAGATGGTAGCGTTGACGAAATGACGCGGATGAAGCGTCACCACCCCCTCGATGACCGCCGGCAACTCCTCCAGGTTCTCGGGAATCGTATCGGAAAACTCAAACTCCGGGTTGCAATCCCCATCGACGGGGTACAATTGCCCATCATCGTAGCCGTAGCCTTCCGAAAAGCCGTACCACACTTGAACGTCATCGCGCGGCGGGACCATCTCTCGAAGCTCTTCGATCTTTATGTCCCCCGAAATTCCTTCGTAGGCCTCGGGATCGTCCGTCCACTCGATGGGCTCGGAGACCGTGGAATACCACCCCGGATTGTCCCAATAATCGCCCGGATCGCCTCCGGGTTCCGGATCGGCGCAACTCCACATCATCGCACTCGCGGCGGCTGCTGCGATCGCCCACCGCCCTCTGCGCATACTACAATTTCGCTTCATCGCTGACGCACTCTCGACTTCGGCCACCGCTTTTTCGCCACCTTCGCCGTTCACCCTCCCCGTAGCCGGATTTCCGACGGTCAGCCTCGCGCAGTGACACGGAGGACTCGGCCGGCGTCTTCATCCAGAGCGACGACATAAATCAAAAGGCCGGCCACCCCTTCGGGCGACCGGCCTCATTCATTCTCATTCGAAGCTGGGCCAGGACGTCCAGTCCCACTCCGTCTCCTGAATCTGCGGCTCCCCGTTCTCACTATAATAGCCCGGGAAACTCTGTACGGGGCCAACATAGGTGATACAATCGCCTTGCTCCCAGATGCTGTGCTCCTTGCTGGTTCGGAAGGTGACCTCATGGTCGCCATCGGTCCCGTAATACATATTGTAGCAGACCTGCTCGTTACCGAAGTGGCTTCCGCAGTCCCACTGGTCATTCTCTCCCGTGCCCAACTGACCGGCGAAGCGAACGATCTGGTTGTAGTGCTCGTCGTTGGTAATCGGCCCCTCAGCGATCTCGTGGTAGAACACATCGGCATCGTCCTCTTCGACGTCCCAGTTGCTCAACCCCGTAATCTGGGTATCGCCGAAGTAGGTCCCCGCAATCTCGACGTCGAAGTTGACCTTTTGACCCACGTTGGGGTTGTCGATCGAGATATGCTGGTTGTTATTGGAGTTAAAGACGTAGAACGCCGCTTCGCTGTCCTGGACCCAGAAGCCGATGAATTCCACGGCCGTCACCGTTGCCCCGCGAATCTCGACGGGCTCACTAAGCTCCGTGCAGTCCTCATAGGGCATTTCTCCATCGTCCTCGTAATCGCGCTTTTCCTGCGTGGCCAGACATACCTCGTCTTCGGCGCCATCGATGGGACCGTCGATCTCGGCCTCGATAGCGGCCAGCAGGTCGCCGAGCCCGGCGTCCGTATCGAAGGGAGTCGTCGTCGGCTCTCCTCCGCTATGATCCGTATCTTCGTCGTAGCCGATCTGGCCGTAGAAGGTCTGGTTGACCTCACAATCAAATTCGAAGGGAGGATCGACGCACTCCGCATCTTCGCCTTCCCCTTCACAGATCTGATCCCCCGGACAATCGGTGTCGGATTCACACTCCGGATCGTCGCCGCCTCCGTTCGGGTCGACGCACTCGTTATCCTCGCAGACCTCGTCGCCGGAGCAGTCCGAATCATCTTGACATTCCACGCCGTTATCATCGGGCTCCACGCATTTATTGTCCTCACAGACCTCGTCGCCGGAGCAATCGCTGTCGCTTTCGCACTCCTCCCCGTTGCCGTTTCCGTTATTGCCCACCGGATCGTCGGTCTCTCCACAACCGACCAGTGGCGTCACCGCCAGGATCAATCCGCTGAATATCGCTACCGCCAATTTTGTCTTCATCATGTCTACCGTCCCAAATCAGGTTCAATGCCTACCACTGCAAAGACCACCTCGGCCTTCGCCCCGTTGCTTCGCCGTTCCCGGGTGATTTCAACAGCTTCCACCATTTCGCCCGACAGATATACAAATCCAGACATGTCAGGCCACCCGACTTGGTGGGCCTACCTATCACGTCCCCCATCGGGATTCAAATCGCAAAAGAGTAGATCCCTTCAATCCAGCACCCACGGCCAGGGGTGCATCTCTTCGCCCAGAGCCGCCAGAATCTCCGACCAATCCTGGGGTGTCAGGTACGGCCCGGCCACGATCGCCAGCAGACAGAACACTCCAAATCCGATAGACAGCCAATCTCCCAGAACCCACTCCTCCACCCATGGGCCGAGCCTCCCCTTGAGATCCGTCGGGCCCTCCAGGGGATATTTTTCGTCCATCACGGGGCCCTCGAGGATATCCAGATCGCCGTCCGTTCCCTCTCCTGCCCCGCCGGCCATGCGCACCACTTGAGCTGCATCGTCGACGGACAACAGAGTTCCGCGCAACACATTTTGCCACACCGCCGCCCGACTACCGGCCTCCACTCCGGCCCGCGCCGTAGCCCCCAACCCGGCGATCCCCAAGATCACCCCGATATATACCTCCAGCGCAAGGCCGAAGAGCACCAACCCGATATCGAACTTCACCTCCCACAGAACGCGAAAGCCCTTCGCGATCCGATCCTGGACGATCGCCCCCTGCTTGACCCATTCAAAGGCCCCGTGAAGGGCCACCACCAGCGCAAGCCAGAATAAATTGATGACGATGGCCAACACGACGGCCAGCGTGACGTAGGCGATGATAAAGGACCACCGATCGTCATGAGTGAGAATGTAGCGGTATATTTTGTCCTTCATCGCGTCTCCTTAGCCGGAAAACCCTTCCCCAAGTTGATTGGGGAAGTGGCCGCGAGCGCTTTCTGCGAGCGGTCGATGGGGCGACCTCATGGACCCGCTAACTACAATATATTTTCACCCAGCACCTCGTCGCGAGCCGCCGCCTGAGCAGCCTCATAGACCTGGCGCACCGCCACCTTCGCCTCCGCAGCGATCCTGGCACAAGAATCGTACTCCGGACTCACCTTCAGCACCTCGCCATCCCACCAGGCCACCTTCACAGCCACCTCACCGAAGGGCGTCGACACCTTCTGGCTGGTACGCCGGAGCACCCACCTGTCCATCGGCATGCGCCGCACCCCGAGCGTCGTCGTCGAGCTCAATATCTGCCCCACCAGTGTGCGCTCTTTTTGTGGTTGACACAACACGGACAGCCGGCATCCGAGCCGCCCCTTTTTCATCTGCACCGCCTCATACACCACGTCCAGGGCCCCGGACTTCAGCAATTGATGCGCAACATGGGCCGTCACCTCCGGCGTCTGATCGTCGATTTCA
>SLPW01000253.1 GCA_007131755.1 Myxococcales bacterium
CGAGGTCGATGCCGAGGTCGATGCCGAGGTCGATGCCGATTTCGGCCTAAGAGTGTGGGGGCATGCATCAATCCTACTGGTTATTCCAAAAACTTATGCGCAATTCAGAGCCGCTCGCGGGGAGGTGAGCCCAGGCCGGGGAACCCGGCCGAAAGGGCTCGGAGGGGTCCGCCGCAAACCTCAATCTTCCATCGAAGGCAATAGATTCTCCCCGCTACTCCTCGAAGAAGGCGGCGTTCTTGTCCAGATAATCACTCCATTTGTCGGGGACGTGGTATTCGTCGAAGATCGCCTCTACCGGACATTCCGGCTCGCAGGCCCCGCAGTCGATACAGATCGCCGGGTCGATATAGAGCTGGATATCGGCAAGCTTGGCCTCTTCGCCATCGAGTTTGATCTGCTCGATCTCCTCCACGGATAGCGGTCCGTGGATGCAGTCCACGGGGCAAACGTCGACACAGGAAGTGTCACAGGTGCCCAGACAGGGCTCGGTGATCACGAAGGTCATGGTGTTCCTTCGGCGTGGCGAGGCCGCCCCCACAGGAGCGGCCTCGCCATCGTCGCAGTGGGGGCAAAGGCATCATTCAGCGGTCTTCGTCAGCTTGACCCGCCAGGTGTGGGGCCCCTCCTCGAGGTATTCCCAGTCGAATTGATCAGGCCGTTCGGCCCGGAATTGGTAACGAAGAGGTCGTGGGTCGTGGTCGTTCTTGATCACGAAAGATTCTCCGTCATCCAGCTTGTCGAAGGTCTGGAAGATGGTCAGATGTTTCAGGCGGGGGGCGATCTGGGTGACATCCAGTTCTTGAATTTCAGTCATTATATGCCTCTCTCATCTCAGAAGGTGACGGTAGCAATGTGATCGATTCGTTATTGGAGCGGGTTGAATCGTGAAAGTGCGATTCAATTGATAGTGTTTGGGGTCGGCAGAGTCAATGGTGTGTTTGTTTTTGGGAGGCTGGGGCGTGGTGGTTGGGTTGTGGTTTGTTTTTGGTTTGTGTGGTTTATTGCGTGAAAAAGGGGCTTTAAGCGATGTTTTGTATTCTGCGAAGGACCCCTCCCCACGGCACGTTGCTTGTGGGGAGGCTCTATTGCCTCTACCCACGACTTTTAGCCTGCGCCGCAAACCCCACAACCTCATCGAAGGCAATAGACCCTCCCTGCTCGCGGGGATAGCCGTTAACTAAACCACCCTTACCTGGAAAACCGGAGTCTCTCTTCTGCCGGTCATGTTGGGTCAATGCCATCCAACAGTGGAGAAAAGAAAGAGGAGATAACGGGGATAGAGGAGATGAGGGGATAAAAACAAACCCATCCCCCTATCCCCAGCATCTCCATAATCTCCTTTGCTTTTTCGGCGAGAGAAGTGCTGGTGACCAGGTTGGACAAAGTCGTCCTCGAAAGCACTCCGTGTTTCGAAGTAATACTGGTTTAGTTGGGGTCTGTAGCGAGAACGCAAGGCGTGAAGCCCGGCGGCACACGTCACAGAAAGTAGAAGTTGGTCGGAGATCGGAGATCCATCGAGTTAAGAAGCTGAATACGGGCGTAGCGACTGTCCCGGCGGTCTCCGATCTTCGACCTCCGATCTCCGACCGACTTCTTTATTCTACTTGGATTCTAGTGCCTGCGCAGTCCTTGAGACATGGTCCTCGGCAAAGAAACGGCAACTGGTTAACGGCTATCCCGCTCGCGGGGAGGTGGGCCCAGGCCGGGGAACCCGGCCGAAAGGGCTCGGAGGGGTCCGCCGAAAACCCCATCAAAACAACACCGCCGTCGACACCCCGCCCCAGGGGATGAGATCGCCGGTGACGTCGTAAAAATACTCACGGTCCTCGTTCAGGGGATGAACCAGGGTTCCCTCCACAGTCAACAGCCAGCGCCGCGTGGACAAGAGGTGGATGTCGACGCCGAGGCGAACGCCCGTGCCGGAGACGGACTCCGTCGTTCCGTCCTCAACGTCTACGCCGGCCAGGAAGTTGATAAAGGTGCCCACGAAGGGATGTACGCGCTTTGTGACGGGTGCCCGAAGCCGCAAAGCGCTGTATAGGCCGATCAACGGCCCGCCGGGAAGAGTTCCGAATTCCAGGGCCAGCATTTCGGTGGGAAAATACTGCCCGTGAACGGCGAAGCCCGCGCTCGGGCCCATCACGGTTAGCCCGAACCCTCCTCTGGGACGCCAGTGGTCGGAGCGATAATTTTCCAGGCGCAACTCGGCTCTTTCGATGCTTTCGTACTGAGCCTCCACCCTGCGGTGGCGCGAGGGGAGAAGGGATGTTCGAACATCCAGCGACAGTCCCTGCTCGTCGAAGGTCGCATCTTCCAGGTCGCCCTCCACTACCTTGTCGCAGCGGTTACGCAGATAGTCTCGGAACGAGCAGGAGACGTCGAGGCGAAGTCTCAGCTTGGGCTGGTCCTCCGGGGTGACCTCCACGCTTTGCGAGTCGTCTTCCAGCGTGACCGATCCCTCGGTGTGATAGCTCGCCAATTCGGCGACCTCGTCGGGTTCGATATCGATGGAGTGGGAGCAGGCCATCGTGGTCACGGTGGCGGTCAGGAGTAGGGTAAAGCTTGTCCAAGATCGGGGGAACATTCTCAGGCCTCCTCCTCCACAATCGCCTCACCCACGTGCAATCCCAACGCGTAGATCGAGATCTGCGGCGGTCCGCCGATGGACGTTGGAAAGAGGGATCCGTCGGCTACCCACAATCCGTCGACGTGGTGGTGTTTTCCGCGGCTGTCCACGGCCGCCGATTGTGGGTCGTCGCCCATGGGGACCGTGCTCATGGGGTGGACGGCGGTGATGTCGATATCGCCGGCCTCGAAGTCCAGATCGTCGAGGACGGAGAGGGAGTCGCCGGGTTCGAGCTCGATGACGGGTCGGGCGGGGACGAAGACCCGCTTTGCGCCGGAGGCGAAGAGGAGCTCTACGGCCCGTGCAATCCCGAAGCGCAGCTCGTCTCGATCCTTCTTGTTGGGCGCCCAGTCGATCTCGAGGCCCAGATCGCCGTCGGGTCGGACCTTTCCGTGGCTGATGTCGTGGACCATGGCCGTAAATACTCCCATGCGGTCGTAGCGCTCCATCATGCGTCGGTGCTCGGCGCCCCAGCCGGGTAGGAGGGTGGCCGTGCTCATGGGGTGGGCGAAGACGGGGACCAGCCAGGTGCGATTTCCGACCTCTTCTTTTCGGGCCAGCGCCTCGTCGTCGGCGTCCGGGGGCGGGTGGGCGGCGTCGAAGTCCAGAAACTCCGTGCATTCGTAGGTCTGGGGGATTCCGGTCCAGGCACGAACGGGCTCGTCGAACTCCCCGGCCGTCACCAGGGCGGGGTGGATGGTCAGGCGATTTCCCGTCTCGTCGGAGGGATCCGGGACGTCGGAGCGAAGGAGGATCGCCGCCGTGCCCGTGGCCGAGGCCGACAGACAGACCTGTGGGGCCTCGATATAGACCGTGCCCAGGGGGCGGCGCGTTCTGGGATCCAGGGCCGTGGCCTCCACGCCCTTTACGCGGCCTCCGTCGTGGTCGACGGCGATGGCCCGGCAGTGGGTGAAGATCTGGCCCTCGGCCTCGACGGTCCGCGGGATATAGACCTTCGTGGCGTTGTATTTCGCATCGTA
>SLPW01000336.1 GCA_007131755.1 Myxococcales bacterium
GAGACCGAGAACGACCTCGAGAACGACCTCGAGAACGACCTCGAGAACGAGATTGACCTCGAGAACGAGATCGACCTCGAGAACGAGAACGACCTCGAGAACGAGATCGACCTCCAGAACGACCACGAGAACGAGACCGAGAACGACCACGAGAACGAGAACGAGACCGGCTTTGCATATAGCTATTCCCGTGACTTAGGCACAATTCAGATCCGCATGCGGGGAGGTAGGCCCAGGCCGGGGCCGCCTGGGCCCGGAGGGGTCCCTCGCACACCCCATACCTCATTCCCACTTTTCATCGCCCCCAGAGAACGCTATCGATATATCGCCAAAACCAACCCGTACCCGGAGTCCCAACGTGCTTGACGATTCCATCTACGATGACGAAGGCGCCCGACAGATGCTGAAGATCCTCACCGATCCCGAGGAATCTCCCGAGCGACGCGCCAGGGCAGCAGTTAAACTCGGCCCCGGTCTCCAGAGCGTCGACGAGCGCATGGGGTGGCAAGATCCCACTGTCTATTTCTCCGAGAAGGTCTTCGAGGAGATCGACAGTACGTTTCGTTCCATGTATTTCGACGCGTCCACCCCTGAGTTGGTGCGACGACGGATCCTGGAGGCCGCCGTCCGATGTCCCCGCGACTGGCATGAAGGGGCAATCCGAGCCGCCTGGCAGTCCGACGATCTCGACTGGCGCGCCACCGCTCTGTTCAGCATGGGCCACATCCCCGGATTCGAGGAGGACATCCTCACCACATTACAGCGCGACGACCTTCCGGAAGACCTCCTTCGCGAGGCCGTCCGCGCCGCCGGATTCCGGGGACTTGGCGAGGCGGAGCCCACGGTTCGAAGAGTGGCTCTCGATGACGACGTCGACACCTCCATCCGACTCGACGCCATGGAAGCCCTCATCTGGTGTCACGGCGACGAAAGCGAGGCTGCCCTGCGGCAACTCATAAAGCACTCCGATGACAGGATCGCCGATACGGCACAGTGGGCGTTGGGTGAGATTCAGATGTTCAACAGTCTCCCCGACGATCTGACCGACTTTGATCCCGAATCATTCTTTTGAGCCGGAATCCCCCAATGGCTTCCAGACGACGCCTCAACAAACCCTGCCCCTGCGGAAGCGGCGATAGATACGGGGATTGCTGCGCTCCCCAGAACCACAGAAAGAAGCGACGGCGTCGAAGAAAGGATCGCCGCGACTCCGAGCCAGACTCTTCCCAACCGACGGATCCCCTGGATATTCATTACCAGCGAGTACGTCATATCCAGCCTCACTACAGCCGATTTATCGACACCTTCGCCGCTATCTTCAATTCCACCTTTGAATCCCTGGAGACCCAACTGGGCGTCCCTCCCCCCGCTCTGACGTTGGAGGAGCTAGAGGTCTTCCCCGACAATGGAGAAGTCACACATGGCCAGCTCATGTTGACCTATAGTTGGACTCTCTACCGCAACCCCGAAATTTTCGGTCTCAGTTCCAGCTCCCTGCGAAAAGAAGTTGCCCCAAATGTCGGCGCCGACGCACTTTCCGTGGTCGACGTCATGGACGACGCCGCCTTTGGCGCCTGGCGTGTCCATATAGAACCTGACAGCTCCAGGGTGACCGCCATCGATGGACGAGAACGCCCCCATCAGGCGAAGGCCCTCGCCACCATCGACAATAATTGGTACCCCCTCGACGAAGATGGGATCTTCGTCGGTTGGCTCGCCGAAATCGCAGGGGAGGACGTCCTTTTCTTCGGTCACCCATTGACGGCTCCCTCGGAATCGCGACTTCTCGAAGCAGCAGAGCACTCGGCCTGGGGGCGAAGCGATCAATTCCGCACCGCTGACTACGAAGCGGACATGCTCGCTCTCTCACTTTCCTCGGAGCTCGAATTATCCGACGACGAGGGCGGACGTGTCTTCATCGAAGACCTGCCCACCGAGCCAATCACCGCCATTCTTCCTCCCGTCATCGTCGAAAGTCTGGCAACCCGCATCTGGTTTTACGGACTCGCCGAAAATCCACCCGACACCCCCGGCACCTGGTCTTCACAGGCAGCCCGGGCGATTGAGGAGGATTTCGATGATCTGATAAGGTGCCTTCGCAGATATCTCGATGAGGCCCTCGAGCGCGATTGGTGGCTCGGAGCTGAAGACAAGGAATATATTCGAGACCACATCTGCGATAGGGAACTCGCCACCCTGATCCATATCGAACCCACCGGCGGGGTCGACCATCCGGCGGCCCGTCGCTGGGCCAGCTATCCCGTAGGCGTACTCGATCTCGACTCCTCGCTGGTTCGTCAGATGGGACTTCAGCTCGAATGGTCCATCGATCACGCGCTGCGATGGGGACGGCAAAACCTCGACGAGTCCGAGCTACAGATTCTGGAGGACGCAGCGACGAAACACCGCATCGCCATGCGCTGGGTCGGCATCGTATCCTTGAATGATGACGCCGAAGACTTCCTGGTCAGCCAGATCCAGATTCAGGACCTCTCGGTGGGCATACGCGACTTCTTCCCGGACTGGGCGGCCCAGACGCCGCTGGAGGAGCTCCACGACCGGGGCCGCGGGACCTGGGCCCGCCTGACCCGCGCGTTGCGAGACTCCGAAAGACTCGATGTCGATGCCCCACTGCTCATCGAGAATCTCCCTGAGTCTTATGAAGCTCTCGAGGCCATCCCCGGCGTCGGCAGCACCACGATTCGCAACACCTGGCTCGCGATCCTCGACTATGTAATGCACTGGCCCGATGTTGCCGGCTATCATCCCACAAAAAAAGATGATCACGCCTCTCAAGAGGCCCTCTCCGAACTCGAAGCCGGCCTCGACGATCTGGACGAGCTCTTCTGAATCAACCAGGTCCTGTTTCACTGCGAGCAGATCGTCTCCTCCCGGAATAGATTCAATTCATGAGTCTTTCGTTCAAACGACGCGCCACCAAAAAAAAACCCTTCGGACCGAAAAGTCCGAAGGGGTCAATGGAGGATATCGGGCTCGAACCGATGACCTCCGCCTTGCAAAGGCGGCGCTCTCCCAACTGAGCTAATCCCCCATGACAAACCCCTGCTGCGGCAGCGAATGCTGCCTCAGCAGTGTACTACAAACTCGCGTCTGTATGGGGTTATTCCCGGCAGAAGCCGGAGTGGACCTGGCTGGACTTGAACCAGCGACCTCACCCTTATCAGGGGTGCGCTCTGACCGAGCTGAGCTACAGGTCCGTAGGACAATTTCCACAGAAATCCAGACAGGGCCCCTCCACATGCGCGTGAAGAGTTTCGGTGCACAAAATAAGCTTTCTAAGACGAGCCGAACTGCGAGGCGCGAGAAATTCTCATCCCGACACGTCTTCGCTTGTCCTGAAGCGCCGATCGCTTTGCGGTGTGTCCTCGACGATGCGCTGCATCGCCTGCGGGACACCACTTTGCGCTCGACACTCAGTCCTGAGCGAAAGACGCGCCGTCATATCGAACTTCTCTTGTAACAGATTCGGGTTGGGATACGGATGTCGACGTTTCACCTTGCGGCTACTTCCCCGACTCTTTCTCCGTGTAAAGGAGGTGATCCAGCCGCAGGTTCACCTACGGCTACCTTGTTACGAC
>SLPW01000179.1 GCA_007131755.1 Myxococcales bacterium
GATCCCGATCCCCCGGTATGCGATTGTGATCCCGACGAATCGCAGACCTATACCTGCGACGACGACGGCGAATGTATCTACGAAGATTGTGACGACGGCACCGCCAATTGTGGCGGGGAGGACCATCTATGCGAAACCGAGATCGACACCGTCGACAATTGCGGCGGCTGCGATATTGGCTGCGAATTCGACACGGACACTCCCAACGCCACCGCCACATGTGACGGCGGCGCCTGCGTCGCCGAATGCGACGAGGGGTGGGAAAATGAAGACGAAAATTTTGAGACCGGCTGTGAATGCAGCACCACCACAGATCCCGCCGATCTTCCCAAATGTGCGGGGGTTGCGATCTACGTCGACGCCGAAAACGGCAACGACGACAACGGCGACGGCACCGACCCCGACCAACCCTACCAGACCCTTCCGGCTGCTCTGAGTCGCGCCCGTCAGGACGGGGTCTCCCTCCTTATGCTGAGCAACGGCACTTATGTGGCCGATCGAGTCATCGACTTTCCCTTGAACATCGTCGGGGGATTGACACCCGGCGCCGATTGGCAACGCATCGACGACGAGCACCGCAGCATCATCGAATACGGCGGAGCCGGCGACGGTGGTATCACGACGACACTCTTCATCGATCTGGGCGAAGAGTTCTTTGTACCTGACGTGGAATTGGCCTATCTCGATATCCATCCCCCCCCAACACCGGAACCAGTGGACCTGGAGGATTGGGATACAACCGCAGCGTCGGTGGCAACCCTGCGTGTCGAGAATGTGCATGAAGGCACCGTCTTCGTGCGTGATTCCATCATCGAAGGCGGTGTGGCCGGCGACGGCCTTTCCGGCTCGAACGGCGCTGTGGCGGACCAACCCAATAGTGTCCACGGTCAGGCAGGAATCGCGGCGAATATGAATTCCGGTTTTACGTCCATCCACGTCGGAGGAGAAGGTGGACAATCGGCCTGCGCCGGTGACGGCGGCGATGGTGGAGATGCGCCAGGTTGTGGTTATGGCTCGATCTCCGACGATCGCAATCCCCGTCCGGGTGACGATGGAGCGGATTTCTCAGATGCACTCGGAGGGTCAGGAGGAGACGGTGCCGATCCCAACATTGGCGGGTACATCTGCGACGGCCAGGAACATCACAAGAGCGCAGATTCCGGTGGTCATGGCACGGTCGGTGGCTCGGGAGCCGCGGGAGACGGTGGAACGACGCTTGCGGGGCTCGAAGACGACGAAAAGGCCGGCACGTTCAACGCTTCCGGACATTGGTCAACTCCCCTCATCGGTACTCCTGGAGACGATGGGCAGCCCGGCGCCGGCGGTGGAGGCGGTGGTGCGGGCACCTCCGACAATCTCGGCACCAACGACGAACCGGTGGGTGCCTCCGGTGGAGGCGGTGGCGCTGGTGGATGCGGTGGCCCGGGAGGACAGGCGGGACACTCCGGCGGGGCATCAATTGCGATCGTGGTTGCCAACGCAGACGTCAACTTTGTCGACGACTCCCTGATCCACATCGGAATCGGTGGAAATGGCGGCGAAGGCGGCGACGGAAGTTGTGGAGCCCCGGGAGGGCTCGGTGGCCCCGGCGGAAGTACTCACAACACCGCAGGAGAGCTCGGTGAGGGAGGATGTGGCGCAATGGGCGGCTATGGAGGTATCGGTGGCGGCGGCGCCGGGGGCTACGGCGGCCCGGCGCTCGGCATCGCCACGATCGACGACGCCTCCGTCGACGGTGACTACATCATCGACGATAGTGACGCGTCGCCCGGGATCGGCGGTGACGGAGGAGGCGCGCCTGAGCCCACCGAGTGTTTTCAAGACTTCCACGCCGACGGCGCCGGCGACAATTCCGATGACTCGGACGCAATCAATTGTCCTGGGCAGACTTTCGCCAACCTCGAAACAATATCACCGGCAAACTCGGGCGAACCCGGTCCTGACGGTGCTCTCATAGAGCTACATCACTTCCTCTCGCCCGAGGAATGACCGTCACCGTCAGGAGGCAAATGCACTCGCGACCCCTCAGTCCAGATCGCCGCGCACTTCTTCGATGATCCCGCACCCTGCTCGGGGACCGGCGTCACCGGTGGGGTCCGTCGCCAGATCGTCTTCCTCGTAGTGCACGATCAGCGACTGTCCGATGATATCATTCTTGCCCGCTCCCAGGGTGACCACATCATCGACGAAGGAGAATTCACTGACCCCTTCGGCGTCGAATTCGATATTTCCGAAATCACCGGCGTGGCGCTGATCCGCCGGATCGTCCGGTCCACCATGGCTATGTCCGCCCGGATTGAAATGCCCGCCCGCCGTCTCAAAGTCCGGCGGATCGCACTCGCCGAATTCGTGGACGTGAAATCCCTTGAGGCTCTCGTCGAGAGTCTCGATAAATCCGTCCACCTCTACGCCATCGACGGTCTGGGTGAACGTCACTTCTCCAATGGGCTCTCCTTCGCCGGAGAACATCTCCGCCACGGCTACCATGCCGATGACGCCCTGCTCGTCGTCATGCTCCTCCTCCGCCGCGGTTTCCTCGGATTCGTCTTGCTCCTCTTCTTCGTCGTCGAAATCGGGCATCTCCGCCGGCGGGGCGTCTTGATCCATCTCTGGAGCCGACGAACAGGCCGTCACCAGAGAAAGGACTGCCATCACTGCTACCAACTCATACCATCGCTTCATCTTCTGTCTCCCTTTGAAATCGTTGAGATTCATCGAGGTGCCTTACACCCCATTTTACGCGCCCGTTCTGAGTAAACGCCATTCTCCCAGATTTCAAGCATTACGCTGCCGCCAGGGCCGGCTCTTCAACAGGACCGCAACGGAATTGAAACGCGGCGCCGGTGAGACGAATGGTTCAGCTCAACCCCATTTCGTTTAACCTGGCCAGGACGGGCATCGCCTCCAGATCCTCTTCGCTCAATAACTCCCAGTCGATTCCTTCCGGCCCACCGCGGCCCTCCCCGCACTCCCAGGTCTCCCCGGGAGTCACCACCAGATCGAGACGCAGATCGTGAGCCTCGGCGGGCACCTCCTCGACGACCTGTTCATCATGTACCGTCGTGGCCACAGGCGCCCCACGGTGGCCGAGTTCCCGCAAAATGGCGTACTCCAGATCGCTGTATCCATGCCCCTTGCCCACCCGCCTTCCCGTCTTCGTCACGGCCACACTGCCCGTGACGATGAGATCTACCTGGGGCAATTTTTCCAGAGGTACCGCTTTGGAAAAAGGTCCCCATCGGCTTATCATGGAGGCGTCGCGGTAGTTTTCCTCGTCGATCTCGGAAGGTCGAAAGATCAAGAATCCCTTCGAAAGGCGGGGCGTAGGCACCACAACCGTCTTTCCCATTCGAAGCGCCATCTCCCGCAGCGGACGCTGCGGGGAGTCGGGGTTGATCTTGACCACCTGTGCCTCTTTGAACATGGGATGCTCGGCGAGCCTCTTCGCCGCTTTATCGGCACCGGAGAAATTCGGTATTCTGCGGCGGGGGACAAAGGGAAAGCGCGCCGCCCCGATTTCGCTCAATCGATCCCAGACGTGAGCTCGGGCTTCTTCTTTGTCATTGAACTTCATCGCATTATACCTCTGCTGTCTCTTCAGTTGTCCCCGGATATTATGAACCGCCTCATCACGCTCATCACTTTCGTCGCCCTCATCACGTTCATCGCCTGTGACGACGACCGGACGCCCCACTCCCCGGCACCTTCCGAGGAGGCCGCGCCTCAGCCCGAAGAAGGCTCCGACGCCATCCGCGACGCCTGCTATCACTTCGAGATTGAAGGCCACCTCGAAGACTCGGCAACCTGCCTCTCCCATTCAACTGACAAAGGGGACGACGGCGGGCTCACCGTCGAATTGGCCGGCACCGACACGACGATCGTCCTCGAGATGCCTCGTAAGTTAGGGATCGAACAATACTCCATCGCCGCAAACGTCAGCCACCACGTAGCCTCCGCCACGGTCCTCCCCGACGGCGCCGATCCGCCTACCTACGCCGCCCGGGAGGGCACCCTCACGATGATGCGCGTCGACGACGACGCCATCTCCGCGCTCTTCGACTTCGAAGCCACCTCCGACACGGACGAAGGCGGCACGCTCTCCGTTCGAGGACATCTGCGCGATCTAGAGCTTTTTCAGTACTAGATGCGCTCCGAAACCCGGATCCCTTTTCGAGAGTGACTTCAGCCAACCTGGCTATCAACTCTTCCTTCGCCGGAAAAGCAAAGGGGGATGGGGAGATGCGGGGGATATGGGGATAAGGGAGGAAATATCTCTCACGACCACTCAGACCCGGGAAAGCCCGTCTCGCCAGGCCTCCAGATGCTTCTCGCGCTTGCGAGTTCCCATCTCGGCCCGAAAGCGGCGCTCCTCGCGCCAGGTGGTGCGAATCTCCTCCAGGTCGTCGAAGACTCCCACGGCGAGGCCGGCCAACAGGGCCGCTCCCAGGGCGGTGGTCTCCGTCATCTGAGGGCGGACGATCTCGCGATCGAGAAAATCGGCCTGCATCTGCATTAGAAGATCATTTTGACACGCCCCTCCGTCGACGCGCAACACCTTGAGCGAACGCCCCAGATCCTGCTCCATGGCCTTGAGAATATCCACGTTTTGAAGGGCGATCCCCTCCAGGGCCGCTCGCGCGATATGGGCCTTCGTCGTTCCCCGCGTCAGTCCCCAGATCACTCCCCGCGCCGCCGGATTCCAGTGTGGCGCCCCCAGCCCTGAAAGACTCGGCACCGCCACGACGCCACCTGTATCTTCTACCGACTCTGCCAACGCCTCGATCTGGGGAGCCTCGTCGATGATCCCCAGCCCGTCTCGAAGCCATTGCACCATGGCGCCTGCAATAAAGGCGCTACCCTCCAGGGCATATGTTGTCTCCCCATCGATCTGCCAGGCCGCCGTCGACAACAATCGGTGGTCGCTGATCACGGGCTTTTGACCCGTATTCATCAACAAAAACGCCCCCGTTCCGTAGGTGCACTTCGCCTCGCCGGGCGAAAAGCAGATCTGGCCGAATAAGGCGGCCTGCTGGTCGCCGGCCATCCCGCAGATCGGAGTGCCGTCGGCCAAGCCCTCCACACCTCGCACCTCGCCATAGACCTCGGAATTTCCCACGATCCGGGGCAAGAGCTCACGGGGAACTCCGAAGATCTCGAGAAGTTCGTCATCCCACTGCACCTTTTCCAGATCCATAAATAAGGTGCGCGAGGCGTTGGACGCGTCCGTCACGTGAACGTCCCCGCCGGTGAGCTTCCAGACCAGATAACTATCGATGGTACCGAAGGCCAACTCCCCCTTTTCGGCGCGCGCTCTTGCGCCGTCGACATTCTTGAGGATCCACTCCACCTTGGAGCCGGCGAAATAGGGATCGAGGATCAATCCCGTGCGCTCCTGGACGAAGGGCTCTTTTCCGTCGTCCACCAACTGCCGGATACGCCCTCGGGTACGCCGATCCTGCCAGACGATGGCGTTGTGCACCGGCTCGCCGGTGTTGCGATCCCAGATGACCGTCGTCTCCCGCTGATTGGTGATCCCGATCCCGGCGATCTGCTCCGGATCGATATTCGCTGCTTCGATGGCCTGAGCCAGGGTGGACTGCGTCGATCGCCAGATCGCCTCCGGATCGTGCTCCACCCAGGAGGGCTTGGGATAGATCTGCTCAAACTCCTCGGTGACCCGAGCCCGCACGACGAGCTCGTCGTCCAAAATGATCACCGTCGTTCCCGTCGTCCCCTGATCGATGGCACAGATATATGAGGTCATGGCTTGTCTCCCTGGCAGACATCAACATTCTCAGCGACATTTTGTGTGTTCCAAAGTACCGCGTAAAGATGCGCGCTGTGCACGGGATTTCAAGCCCCTCACCGACTGTCGGCGATCTCGAAATGCTCCACATGCTTGTCGCGCATCCCGCGCAGGTTAATCTTGCACTCGAAGACCTTCTCCAACTCCTGGATCGTCGATCGCTCCACATTCAACAAATAGGAGACCACGTCCGGGTGGGCGTCGACGTAGACGTTTTTTCCGTTCATCAGAGGCGCTTCTCGCCGCACCTCGCGCACGATCTCGGCGGCCACGGTCTCCCGGGTCTTGATCTGACCTCGGCCCTGACAATGAGGACAGGGATCGCACATATATTGGCCCAGCGACTCGCGCACCCTCTTTCGGGTCATCTCCACCAGACCAAACTCCGAGATCGCAAGGGCGTTCGTCGTCACCCGATCTTTTTGCAGGGCATCCTCCAGGGTCCGGTAGACCCTCTCTCGGTTGCGAGCGTCCTCCATATCGATAAAGTCGATGATGATGATGCCGCCGATATTGCGCAGCCGAAGCTGGTAGACCACCTCCTCGGCGGCCTCCAGATTGGTGCGCAAAATCGTCTCCTCCAGATTGCTCGTCGACCCCGTAAACCCGCCGGTGTTGACGTCTACCGCCGTCAGGGCTTCCGTCTTGTCGAAGACCAGGCTTCCCCCGCTCTCCAACTCCACTTCCTGTGACAGGGCTCGCGCAATCTCCACCTCGATTCCATAGGCGTCGAAGATGGGCTCCGTGGCCTTGTATAGCTCGATATTCTCCGCAAAATCGGGCATATAATGCGATGTAAAATCGCTGACCCTCTTGTGGGCGTGGCGATCGTCGACGATGAGCTTTTCGATATCCGTGGTGAAGAGATCGCGGGCCGCCCGAAGCAGAAGATCCGGCTCTTCATTGAGCAGATAGGGAGCCTTGACGCCGCTGAAGCGCTTCAGGATATCCGTCCACAATTTTACCAACAGCTCCATATCGCGAAGGATCTTCTCGTCGCTTATATCCTCGCTGACGGTGCGAACGATAAACCCCGTCCCCGGAGGCCGGTTCTTTTCGATGAGCTTGCGCAGGCGCTTTCGCTCCTTTTCGGAGCCGATTCGCCGCGACACACCGACGTGGGAGACCGTGGGCATAAACACCACGTAGCGGCCCGGAAGCGAGATATGACCGGTCAGCCTCGCCCCCTTTGTGCCCATGGGCTCTTTGGAGACCTGCACCAGGATCTCGTCTCCCTGCTTCATGCAGTCCGAGATGTTGATCTTCTTGCTGATCTTGCCCCGCGATGGCGGAGGCCACTTATCGGACTCGTTCTTCAACAGGCTCAGGTCTTTTTCGAAGCTATAAAAATCACTGACGTGAAGAAAGCCCGCTTTTTCCTGGGCCACGTCCACAAATGCGGCCTGCATTCCCGGCAGCACCCGCAGCACCCGTCCCTTGTAGATATTGCCTGCTACGCCGCGATCGCGGCGCCGCTCCATATACAACTCGCTCAGAAGCCCGTCCTCGATCAGCGCCACACGCGTTTCGGCACGGGTCGAATTGACCACCAGTATGTTGGACATAATACCTCGTTCGGAGACTGCTCCGCCTCGCACACCGGCGCTTCCCCCTCCAGTTCGATCCACTCCGCGTGGCACCGAGGCGGCGTTCACTTGCCGCCCGGGTCGTCAGTGTCCCGTCAGGCTTTTTGTTGCACCGAACCGTTTCCCATCGATGGCGAGCCGAAATTCGAAAAAGTTGATCCTGAAAAATCATCGTCTGTCAGACGCCGGTGCCGACCTGCACCGGCTGGGCTATTTCATCTCCCCCGTTGTATACCACAGCCTCCTTCGGTGCACTAGTGCTCCGACGTATTCTCGCAGGCCAGCACTCGTCAGAGATTACTCCATCGTTGGAGTAATCTTTTACCACTTGTGGGAAAAGAATGTCGCACTCCGCCCGCGACGGGCGATTGAGATTCATCGAAGCCCCACATCCCCCGCGCTCCCCTACGCCTTCTGCCTTGCGGACTTCCCTCCTCTATTCTTCTACCCTCCGTCACCTGGCACACATCATGCATTAATTTCGCGGCGAACCCTTAAGGAGCGGCTGCAAGTTCCCCCCCAACACTCCAGAGCGCTCCCGGGTGACGGCATCACGAAACGAGGGCGCCCCCGATGGGCGCCCTCGTTTTGTATTTCTTTCTTTTTTTCGCCACCTGTTGACAACCCCTCAAAGAGGGATTATCTCTCTATGACCGACTGTGCGAATATTCGTCCCACGTTCTGTGTTATTTTTCACAGACGCCGCAGACGAGGGCCTCAGCATCGCCCCCGGCCACAGCATTGACGGGTCGGTCCGGTCGTCTCGCCATCGCACGTCACACCATCAAGATCTTCTCTTCTTTCCAACTTCACGTCGCTTCGTCACACACCATCATGTTGTGTACCTTTTCCGGTTGAATCCCTTCGCCCCTTTTGCGCTTCCTCGCGCTTCGGGCACCGATTTTCCGTGTTCATCATGATCCATCCCTTTCCGGTCGATTTTTCTGCGCCCGGCGCCTTGGCGCCAAAAAGCAACGGATATCACCATTTTCCCTCTTCATCCCTTTATGGAAACCCTTTGATTTCCCTTTTCTGCATCCACAGCCAGGAGCACGCATGAACCTCAAAGAACTCAAGGAGAAAAAGATTGGCCAGCTCACACAGATGGCCAAAGAAACCGGCATCGACGGTGCCAGCAAGATGCGAAAGCAAGAGCTGATCTTCGCTCTTCTGCAATCGCAGGCCGACAAGGACGGCTCGATCTTCGGAGAGGGGGTGTTGGAGATCCTCCCTGACGGGTTCGGCTTTCTGCGCGCTCCCGATTATAACTACCTTCCGGGACCGGACGATATCTACGTCTCCCCCAGCCAGATCCGGCGCTTCAATCTGCGCACCGGAGACACCGTCAGCGGTCAGATCCGACCGCCCAAAGACAGCGAGCGCTACTTCGCGCTCTTGAAAGTCGAACAGGTCAACTACGAGAATCCGGAAGCGGCGCGCGACAAGATCCTCTTCGACAATCTCACGCCGCTTTATCCCATGGAGCGCCTGCACCTGGAGACGGCGACGGAGAATTTCTCCATGCGCATCGTCGACCTGCTCACGCCCATCGGAAAGGGGCAACGCGCGCTCATCGTCGCTCCCCCGCGTACGGGTAAGACGGTGTTGCTCCAGGATATCGCCAACTCCATTGGCGAAAATCATCCCAATGTCTCCCTCATCGTCCTCCTCATCGACGAACGACCCGAGGAGGTCACCGACATGCAGCGCAACGTCGACGGAGAGGTCGTCAGCTCGACCTTCGACGAGCCCGCCGAGCGCCACGTCCAGGTCGCCGAGATGGTCATCGAAAAGGCCAAGCGCCTCGTGGAGCACCAAAAAGACGTGGTCATCCTCCTCGACTCCATCACCCGACTGGCCAGGGCCTACAATACGGTGGTCCCCCCCAGTGGAAAGATCCTCAGTGGTGGTGTCGATTCCAACGCCCTGCACAAACCGAAGCGCTTCTTCGGCGCCGCCCGAAATATCGAAGAGGGCGGAAGCCTCACCATCATCGCCACCGCTCTCATCGAGACCGGCAGCCGCATGGACGAGGTGATCTTCGAGGAGTTCAAGGGCACCGGCAATAGCGAGCTGCACCTGGACCGAAAGTTGATGGAAAAACGCATCTTCCCCTGCCTCAACATCAACCGCTCGGGCACCCGAAAAGAAGAGCTCTTGATGGACGATCATCAGCTCAACCGAGTCTGGGTCCTTCGCCAGCTCCTCCATCCCCTCAACGTGGTGGACTCCATGGAGTTCCTCCTCGACAAGCTCGGAAAGACGGAGGACAACAACGAGTTTCTCGATTCCATGAGTGGGTGAACTGCAGGTGGTGGGTAGTGGGTGAACTGCAGGTGGTGGGTAAACTGCAGGTGGTGGGTGAACTGCAGGTACCCATTACCCACCACCCATCACCATCCACCCATTACCCATCACCATCCACCCATTACCTATCCACCCATTACCCACTACCCATCACCCATCCACCCGATGTTCGAAAAACTCCGCGAAGTCGAAGCCCGCTACCATCAGCTCAATAGCCAGCTCGCCGACCCCTCTGTGGGCAACAATCCGGACCGGCTGCGCGAGCTGTCCATCGAGCACTCCCATCTGTCCGAGGTCGTCCAGACCTTTCAGGAATACCGCGACGTCGAAGAACAGATCGACAACAGTCGCACCATGCTCGACGACAGCGACGAGGCCATCCGTCAGATGGCCCGCGACGAGATCGACGCCCTCCAATCACGCCACGAGGAGTTGGCGGAAAAACTCAAGCAACTTCTGCTGCCTCGAGATCCGCTGGACGAGAAGAATATCTTTCTCGAGATCCGCGCCGGCACCGGTGGCGATGAAGCGGCCCTCTTCGTGGCCGATCTCTTCCGTATGTACGCCCGCTACGCCGAGGGACAGGGGTGGAAGGTCGACATCGTCAGCGCCAACCGCACCGATTACGGCGGCTTCAAGGAGATCATCGCCCTCATCGAGGGCAACCAGGTCTATAGCCGTCTCAAATTCGAAGCCGGCGTCCACCGCGTCCAGCGTGTGCCGGAGACCGAAAGCCAGGGCCGAATCCACACCTCCGCCGTCACCGTCGCCATCCTCCCCGAGGCAGAAGACGTAGAAATCAAGATCCGTTCCGAAGATCTGACGATTGACTTCTTTCGATCCACCGGCCCGGGAGGCCAGTCGGTCAACACCACCGACTCCGCCGTGCGAATCACTCATGAGCCGACGGGTCTGGTCGTGACCTGCCAGGACGAAAAGAGCCAGCACAAAAACCGCTCCAAAGCCATGAAGGTCCTACAGGCACGCCTGTTGGAACACGAGCGCGAACAACAGCGCAAGGAACGTGAGGCCGAGCGCCGCGGCCAGGTGGGAAGCGGGGATCGCTCCGAGCGCATCCGAACCTACAACTTCCCCCAATCCCGTATCACGGACCACCGCATCAACTACACGACCCATCAGCTCGACTCCGTGCTCTCCGGCGACGTCGACGAGGTCATCGAACCCCTCATCGCCCACTACCAGGCCGAGGCACTCCAGAACCTGGAGTGAGCTTTTGTGCCGACGATACCCATGGCCCAGCTTCCGCGCGCCATCGACAAGGCCTACGTCCCCCCCGTCAAGTGCCAGGGGATAAAGACCGCACTCGTGCCCTTTATCCTGCAGAGCATCCGCTGGGAAGGCGACGGACGCTGGATCGAGCCCTTTCTTGGCTCCGGGGTCGTCCTCTTCAACGCCCTGCCCGAGCGAGCCGTCGTCTCCGACGTCAACCCCCACATCATCGACCTCTATCGAGGTATCCACTCAGGGGATATCACCGTCGATGCCGTCCGCGCCCACCTGGAGCGCGAGGGCGAACGCCTGCGACAGACCGGTCCCGGCGCCGATGAGTCCTATTATTACGAAGTCCGCGACCGCTTCAACAAAGAGGGCGATCCCCTGGATTTTCTCTTCCTCAACCGATCCTGCTTCAACGGAATGATCCGCTTCAACAAAAAAGGGGCATTCAACGTCCCCTTCTGCCGAAAGCCCGAGCGCTTTCGCAAAGCCTACGTCACGCGAATCACCAATCAGGTCGCCGCCCTGACCGATCGCATGGCAGGCCGAGATTGGACCTTTTTATGCCGCGACTGGAGACAGGCCCTGGCCAGTTGCCGGCCCGACGACTTCGTCTACCTGGACCCGCCCTATATCGGCCGCAACACGGGATATTTCAACACGAAGTGGCCCCACAAAGAGGCCGACGAACTGGCCCATCTCACTCGCCAGCTCCCCTGCGGCGCCGCCCTGTCGATGTGGAAGAAAACACAGCAGCGCCAAAACGCCCATATCCCCCAGTCCTGGAGCTGGGCCGTGGAGCGAACCTCCGATCACTTCTATCACGTCGGCGCCACCGAAGATCTCCGCAACGCCGTCGTCGAAGCGCTTTTGATCACCCCCGGCTTTGAGGCGCCCATTCCGTGACCGAATGGAAGGCCCACTGGATACGGTTCCATTTGTCGAGTGTGATCCACCTTGATCGGTTGTAGGACTCAAAGTGGTCGAGGCTACACCCTGGCCCGAGCCCTGTCCCCGGCCCGCTATTATTTCGCGCCGTCCAAGAGGGTTGGGGTCAATGGTGACCACGGAGGGAGGGGCAAGGCCTCCGGTAAGAAACCACTGCGAACGGCGGGCCTGGGCGAGGGCCGGGGCCCGGGCCTGGGAACAAAAACCGACGGAAACCGATCACACCCCCCATTTGTCGCAGGGCTTCACGCCTTGCGTTGACTTCGCTATACCTGAAGATACGTCCGTTCATCCCCCCCTGACGGCGATCTAATTTCCCATGCTCATTGACCACCCCCGCATCTATCTCGACGCCTCGGGCTTTCACATCACAGACGCTCTCTTAGTGCGCGACGGCCGAATCGCCGCCACCGGCGACGACGCCCGTCACGGGGCGACCCCGGACGATGAGGTGCTTCGCCCCGACGCCACCTGCCTCTTTCCAGCCCTGGGCGACGCTCATGTCCACCTGTGGGGGTTGGGGCTTCGCGCCGCTACGATCGATCTTCGCGGCATGGACTCCGAACAGGCACTGCAGGCGCTGAGAGGCGCACCCTCCGGTGCCGACGACTGGGTCTTCGCCATCAACCTCGACGAGCACAATTTTTCATCAGACCAACGGCTGTCGCGTCGCGAGCTCGACCAGCTCTTTCCCGACCGCCCGGTGTGTATTTATCGGGTGGACCGGCACGCCCTGTGGGTCAACTCCGAGGCCCTTCGCCGAAGCGACTTCGAAGAGCGCTACGTCCCTGATGAGGACGGCGCCGCGGCGCGCGGCGACGACGGGGAACTGACGGGGTATCTCGTCGACGGGGCCATGGAGCCCATTTTGGACACCATCCCGGAGACGACCATCGACGAAGATCGCCGCGTCTTCTTCGAGTCGGCCCGACGGCTCCGCGAATGCGGAGTGGCCTTCTGCACCATCGCTCGTTCGTCGGTAGAGCACCTTCAGATGCTGCGCGACGTCGCCTCCGGTGACGAACTTCCGCTCCACATCGACGTCCTCGTCGCCGGAACGGACCCGCGCCTCGACGAATGTCTGCGCTTCGGCCCCGACCCCCGTGGGGAGCCTGGCCTTCAGGTGGCTGGAATTAAATTCTATGCCGATGGTGCCCTTGGCTCTCAGGGAGCACATCTATTAT
This sequence comes from Myxococcales bacterium, assembly GCA_007131755.1. GTDB lineage: Bacteria > Myxococcota_A > Bradymonadia > Bradymonadales > Bradymonadaceae > SLJM01. The sequence continues at coordinate 13,068 of SLPW01000179.1, forward strand.
CCCCCTATCGAACTGGTGAGCGGGGGCTTAGGATGCATCCTCCCAACTTTTTAAAAAAACGCATTCCGGAGCTCATGGACTGGGGCTGGCAAATCGGCGTTCACGCCATCGGCGACGCCGCGGCACGAGAAGTCCTGGACGCCTTCGAGGCCGCAAACGACGCCGCCCGCAATCAGCTTCGACCGCGCCTCGAACACGCTCAGATGTTGGCCGACGCTGACGTCACAAGACTCGCCGAACTCAACACCATCGCCAGCATCCAGCCAATCCACCTTCGCAGTGACGTCCCCTGGGCGCCTCAATTTCTGCATGAGGAACAACTGGCTCACCTCTATCGATGGCGCGATCTCTTTCCGGCCGTCGTCGCCGCCGGAAGTGACTACCCCATCGACGATCCCAACCCCTGGCACGGCGTGGCCACGGCCCTTACTCGAAAGGGAGC
>SLPW01000347.1 GCA_007131755.1 Myxococcales bacterium
GCTAATCGTCAAAACCCGAGGTAGGAGCCCAGTGCGGTAATTCTGCACGCTGGGATCTGTGCGGGGGGCCACCGGCAACGGTGGTCCCTACCGCGATGGCCTGGGAACAACAACTGACGGAAACCGATCACACCCTACTTCGGCAGGAGCGTTGTGTGGCGGGCGGGGGAGCACTATGCTGCGCCGTCGACGGGATCGTAGCGAGGTGACAATGGATGACGAGCGACGAGGAGAAGAGGATATGAGTCAGAATTTTCCAATGGAAAATCCGAGTTGGGATCTGGAGTCGATCTTCGAGGGAGGGGTGGAGTCGGAGCAATTCGCCGCCGAGGTACAGTGGCTCGATGAGCGCAGCGCAGAGCTTACGGAGGAGATCGAGAGGCTGCGGATTGCGTCGGGTCGACGGGCGACGGAGGAGGAGCTGGGGCGATGGGATCGATTTTTGAACTCTTATTTCGACACCTGGGACCGGCTGGGTGAGGCCCTGTCGTTTGCCCGGGCGCTGGCCTCGGCTCACGCCGACGATGCGAAAGCGGCCAGACTGCCGTCGGAGCTCGACGACGCAATGACGGTGATGCGCGGTGTGGGGGTGGATCTGAAGGCGAGATTTCGGGGGATAGCAGACGAGGCCTTCGAGGCGTTCTTGAAGGACGAGCGCTTTTCGAGGCGAATTCTGTGGCTCAAGGAGCTTCGCCGCGACGCCGATCGGGCGATGGAGCGCGATCTGGAGGCGCTGGCGGTGGAGCTCAATCGCGATGGCTTCCACGCCTGGGGGCGGCTGTATTCGCAGATGACGGGTCGTCTAAAGGTGGAGGTCGAGGGGGAGGAGGAGGCGATGTCGGTGGCACAGGCCAAGAATCTGATGAGCAACGCCGATCGCGATCGGCGCCGTGCGGCGTTCGAGGGGCTGCAACAGGCGTGGGGAAGCGTGGCGCCGACCTGCGCTTCCATCCTCCACTCCGTACGTGGGACGGAGCAGACGCTCTTCAAACGCCGAAAGGGGGATTATCTGACGGAACCGCTGTTCGCCAACCGGGTGGAGCGTCGAAGCGTGGAGGCCATGTTCGACGCGGCGCAGGAATTTCGACCACTGCTGGAGCGCTATCTCAAGGCGAAGGCGAAGTTGTTGGGCCTGGAAAAGCTGGAGTGGTTCGACATCAACGCGCCGGTGGGGCGAAGTGAAGACGCTCATATCAGCTATACGGAGGCTCAGGAGTTTATCGTTGACCAGGTCGATCGCCTTTCGCCGAAGATCGCCGATTTTTGTCGCATGGCGCTCAGTAAGCGATGGGTGGAGGCCGAGGACCGACCCGGAAAGCGACAGGGGGGCTATTGCACGTCTCTTCCCGTGTCCAAGGAGTTTCGAATCTTCATGACCTTTGGAGATAACAGCTCTTCGATGACTACATTGGCCCATGAATTGGGACATGGCTACCATGCCCACGTGATGAGAGAGATGGAGCGAAGCGAGACGAAGGTCCCCATGGGGCTTGCCGAGTCGGCGAGCACCTTGTTGGAGGCCATCGTGGAGCAGGCGGCGCTGGAGCAGGCAGAAGGAGCACAGAGGTTGTCGCTATTGGACGATCGCCTGGGCCGCGCGGTGGCATTTTTGATCGATATTCCGGCTCGCTTCGAGCTTGAGAAGCGCATGCACGAGGCGCGACAGAAGTCCACGCTTCACGAGGAGATGTTGAGCGAGATGACCGCCGAGATCTTCGCCGAGCACTTTGGTGAGGGAGTGTCGTCGGTAGACGAGTTGTTCTGGGCTTCGAAGCTGCATTTTTATTTGACCTGGGTTCCCTTTTACAACTTCCCCTATACCTTCGGGTATCTGTTCTCCCGGGCGGTTTATGAGCAATGCCGTCGGGAAGAAGGGGAGTTTGTGGACAGGCTCGACGCGTTGCTGCGCGATACGGGCCGGATGACGTCGGAGGAGGTGGCACGCAAACATCTGGACGGCGATCTGGGAGATCGCAAGTTCTGGGTGGAAGCGGCAGGGGATCTGAAGGCCGATGTGGAGCGCTTTGAACAGGCGGTGGCCGAGGCGGTCTGACGCCAGCAGGAGACAAAGGCGCAGCAGGAAAAGCAAATCGATTAGCCAGCAGGACAGCAGCGACTATGGCAGAAGAGAAATACACGGTGGCGATGATCGGAGCCGGGCCGGCCAGCCTGTACGCAACAGAGGTGTTGGCGAAGGCGGGTCACGAGGTGGTGATTCTCAATCGAGACGTCAAGCCCGGGGGGCTAGCGGAGTTCGGGATCTATCCCACGAAGTACAAGATGAAGACCGGACTTCGGCGCTATTTTCAGCGGATCTTGGAGCGAGACAACGTCCACTACTTCGGAAATATCACCGTCGGAGATGGGGCCGATATAAGTCTGGAGGAGATCAGGACGTTGGGTTTTGCAGCCACCGTGGTGGCCGTGGGTGCGCAGGGTACGAAGTGGCTGGGGCTGGAGGGAGAAGAGGCGGAAGCGGTCTTTCACGCAAAGGATCTGGTGTACCACTACAACGGTCTTCCGCCGTTTAGCGAACGTGAATTTCCCATCGGTCAGCATGTGACGGTGGTGGGGTTGGGCAACGTATGCCTGGACATCGTGCACTGGATGGTGTGCGAGGAGAAGGTAGAGACGGTGACGGCCGTGGCCCGGCGCGGGCCGGCGGAGCGAAAATTTACCCGAAAGGAGTACCGGCTGGTCAGTGGAGCGCTGGACGTGGAAGCGCTGCACGCCGAGATGGACCGGGTGGCACCGATGATGGAGGCCATCGGCCAGGATCCGCAACAGGAGCGAGAGGCGTTGCTTCGCTATGTGGATCAGGCGTTGGAAAAGGAGAGCGACACGGTGTTTCGGATGCGCTTTCTCAGAAGCCCGGAGCGTATCGAGGTCGATGGACAGGGGCGGGTGAAGGGATTGGTGTGCGAGAAGACGAAATTGGTGGAGCCCGACGAGTCGGGCAGAGTGGGAATCGAGGGAACGGGAGACCGGGAGACCATATCTTGTGATACGGTGGTCTTCGCCATCGGAGATGCGATCGAGCCATCGCTGGGCCTCCCCCTGTCGCCTCGGCGCGACACCTTCGCCACGGTTCCGCAGCGGTGGGAAGAATATCCGGAGCGACCGCGATATATGGTCTACGATCCGCAGCGCCAGGAGCCGATGTGGGATACCTTCGTGGTGGGATGGGCGAGAAAGGCCTCGGATGGGCTGGTGGGTAAGGCGAGGGCCGACGCCGTACAGGGCTGTGAGGAAATCCTGGCTTATCTCGGCGGAGAATTTCCACGTGCTCCTGAGGACGGCGAAGAAACCGGTAGGGTCATGGCCGGCCTACGAGAAATTTTCGACGGGCGCGACAGTCGCGTCGTCACATACGAAAAGGTACAACGTCTCCAGCAGTTGGAGGAGACGGAAGCGCAGAGACGGGGCGTTCCAGAGTTCAAATTTGTAAGTCAAGACGAGATGCTTCGCCGACTGGAGTTGTGATGGTCAATCGACGCTCCGAGGGGTGGATGCAGCGAAGAGAAAACGGCAGGTTTTGCACAGGGAAGCGATGAGATGAAGACCGGGCGAAGCATGAAGAAGGCGTGGGCGCTGATGGCGGTGGCGTCGATGGCGTGGATGGCCGTGGCCTGTTCGTCGGGTCCGGAAGAGGAAGATCCGGCGATGAACGAGGTCCTGGGCTCACCGCCTTCTGAGGACAGCCCGGACTACGAATTTGCGCTTCCGGAGATGTACGGTGAGGGCCACAGCGAAAGGAGCCCGGCCGGTCAGCCGGCGGCGGGTTATCCGCATACCGAGGCGGTTCAGAAGGAGCAGATCGATCGGCTCAAGGGTTATGGGCCGTCCATCGTGTTGACCCACGTGCAGGTGGAGCCGAAGCACGACGACGGCTTCGTGGGCTTTGAGATCGTCGAGATCTCGGAGACGGCGCGACCCTATCTGGAGCACAAGCTCGAAGAAGGAGACGTGGTCACCCACATAAATCTGGTTCGCCTGGAGATGCCCGACGATTATCTGGAGGCCTGGGAGGTGTTGTCGAAGACCGAGGAGATTCGCATCGATTTTCGGCGCGACGAAGAATCGAAGACGGCGACCTGGAAAGTGGAGTAAGCGCGGCAGGGAGATGACGGATGTGAGCGAGGAGGCGACGGAGGTAGCCCGGCGGGACGAGGAAAAGGTGTTCGGTCCCGACAGGCGCCGACGGATGTGGGCGTTCGTCGTCTGGGCGATCGTGATCAGCCTGTGGGTGCAGTGGCTGGGAGCGGGGGCGTGGGCGGAGTTACAAAGCGAAGACGGTTCGGTGGTGGTGCTGATGCTTCAGGGATTGCCCCTGGTAGCCGTGGCGGTGGCCACGAATTGGGATCACCTGGCGGGCCGCATGGCCTTGGTACCGATGAGCTTTCTGCCGGGTCTGGCGATGTTAGCGCAGGCGGAATGGGAAGTACTGTGGGCGCCGATGCCGGTGGGCCTGTCGATGGCCACGTTCGCTCTGTATCTGCTGGTGGCGGCAAGGGGACCGGCCGGGGCCGACGATGGCTCCCGGGAGGGACGGCGGGCTCAGGGAGGACTTCCCGATGGCTTTGCGGCGAATTTTCGGCAGTTTTTGACGGTTCGATTCGTGGTGATGGCCCTCTTATTCACGGTAATCACCTACGGGTTGTTTTTCGCACCGGCCACGCAGGAGGCGTTGGGGGGGATAGGTGATTCGGAGGCGAGTCGTCTGCAGCACGTATTTGCAGTGGTGCTGATATATTTCGCCTGGCTGGTGACGGTCTATGTCGGCGCGCTCTTGCCGGCTCTGAACTGGGAGCACGATCGCCGACGCCTGGGAGTGCCAGCGAGCCAATTGGAGTTGCTGGGTGACGCTCAGCGCCTTGGCCGCCGGGTCGGAGGATGGGTGGTGGCCTTGTCGGTGGTCATCGTGGCGTCCGTATGGATAATGTACTGAAGGAATGTGGAATCGAATTATGAGAAGCGCAGTCTACGACGCCATCGGGGTGGGGTTTTTGCTGGGGAGCGGATATTTTTTCTATCGAACCGTGGAGTTTCTGGCAGAGGCCGATTATGTGGCCGGCCTGCTCTCGTTGGTGGTGGCGTTTCTGGTCGTGCGGGCCGGCGTGGACATGTCTCGACTGGCCGTGGCGCAGCAGGAGGAGAGGGGCGAATGAAAGGGTTGTGGATCGTCCTGGTGATGTTGGCAGGCCTGTGGGCGGTGGGATGTGACTCGGGTCCCGAGAAGGTGGAGCACCCGGTGGGCGAAGAGGCCTGGGAGATGGCCCATCAGCAAGAGGTGGACGACGAGCAGGTGGTGGCGCGGGTGGATGGGGCGCCGATCACCGTGGAGGATGTCGAAGTTGCCTGGCGAGAACAGCCAGAGTGGGATGCCCGGCAGGTGGTGGAGTATCTCGTGGAACGGGAGATGCTGGCAAAACGTGCGCGAAGCGCCGGCTACCACGAACGGAAGGAGGTCTCCTTTTCTCGAAAACAGGGGATGGTGGCGGCACTACTGGCTGCAGAGATCGAAGATGAGGCGCAGGGGGATGACGAGTCTCGAGCCCGTGAGATCGAAAGGGTCGCCACCCAGCGTCGCCTGCCGGCGGGGATAAGAGTCAGTCAGCTCGTGATCCTGGTGCCCGACGAGATCGACGGGGAGATCATCGAGGGGGATGCGCGCGGGGCGAAATTCGACCGTTCCCAACAATGGGCACAGCAGGTGGTGGATGAATTGGGTGAGGACGTAGATGATGATGACCTGCGTCGGATGGCGAAGTGGCTAAACGAGGAGGTATTGCCGGAGCCCTTCGAGGCTGTGGTCAACGAGCATCTGAGGTTTCCACGTGATGGCGAGGCCTACCATCCAGAACTGCTGCCGGAGGGTTGGATCAGCGTGATGTGGGAATTCGCCGAGGGGGCGGAGACGGTGGCAGACGAGGAAATGCGGGGGCAACTTTCAGACCCGGTGCGCACTCGTATCGGCTGGCATCTGATACGAGTCCTGGAGGTGACACAGCCGCGAGAGGCAGATGCAGATGCGGTGGAAGCTTATGTGGATCGCCTGCTGGAGATCGAGGCGATGGACAGAAAGCTTCGCGAGAAGATGGAAGAATGGACGAGGGGAGCGAGCATCGAGCTGTATCCGGAGCGGCTTGGCTCGGCGTTTGAGGAATAAGGTGGAGTAAGGAGTTACGAAGGAGGCCCTGTGGAGCTGCGAGAATTGTTGTTGAGTCGACGTACAATCCATCACTACGAGCCCGATCCCATCGCCGAAGGTGCCATCGAGCGTGCCCTCGAGGCCGCCATTCGCGCCCCGAATCACAAGCTCACCAATCCCTGGCGCTTCACCCGAGTCGGGCCTCGGATTCGTTCGCAATTGGTGGATCTCGGCGTGGAGCTCAAAGGTCGAAAAAAGGAGCTGACCCCGAAATACGAGGCGAAGCTACGGGAAAAATACGGCAACCCCGCCGAGCTCGTCGTGGTCAGCCAGATCGTCGATGACGACCCCTTTCGGCGCCGGGAGGACTATGCCGCCACGGCCTGCGCCATCGAGAATTTCTGTCTGTCCCTGTGGTCCGAGGGAGTAGGCTCGAAGTGGTCGACGGGCTCGATGACCCGCGACGAGCGCACCTACGAGATGCTCCGTATCGACGCCGACGCCGAGGAGATCGTCGGCTTCGTCTGGGCCGGTATTCCAAAAGAGATCCCCGATACCCCGCGAAGGCCCGTCGACGAGGTGCTGCGGACGACGCAGTGACGGTGTTGGTCAGGTGTACGCAGGCCCCCGGCTGGGGAGCCACTGAACGGCTATAGCGCGCATATGTGATTGCGCATCCAGAGGAGACTCGACTATAGTCGCTGCGGACGTGAATGAGTGGTTGAAACCATTGAAATAAAAGGAGTCAGGCCGTGAAGATCGGGGTACCGAAAGAGATCAAGAATAATGAGTATCGCGTCGGTCTGATTCCGGCGGGAGTTGGCGAATACGTTCGAAATGGCCACCAGGTCTACGTAGAGAGCGGTGCCGGAGAGGGAAGCGCGATTCCCGACGAGGCCTACGTAGCGGTGGGGGCGACGATTCTGGACAGCGCCGAGGAGGTGTGGGCCGAGGCGGATATGATCGTAAAGGTCAAGGAGCCGCTGGCGCCGGAGTACGACCGGATGAAGCCCGACCAGATCGTATATACCTATTTCCACCTGGCAGCGGTGCCGGAGTTGGCGAAGGTGCTCGTGGAGCGGGAAGTGACGTCCGTGGCGTACGAGACGATTCAGCTCGACGACGGACGCCTTCCGCTGCTGGAGCCGATGAGCGAGGTGGCGGGAAGGATGTCCATTCAGGTGGGGGCCCGGTGCCTTGAGCGCGAGCAGGGAGGAAAGGGCGTGCTCATGGGAGGGGTGCCCGGTGTGAGGCGCGCCAACGTGGTGATCATCGGTGGAGGGGTGGTGGGGACCAACGCCGCCAAGATCGCCGTGGGGATGGGGGCGAAGGTGACGATCATCGACATCGATCTGTATCGACTGCGCTATCTGGACGACGTATTCGGAACGTCCATCCAGACCCTGCATTCGAATAGGGAAAATATCACAGAACAGGTGTTGGAGGCGGATCTGGTGGTGGGGGCGGTGCTGATTCCGGGCGCGAAGGCCCCTCATCTGGTCACCAGAGACCACATCGCGGCGATGTCCGAGGGAAGCGTGGTGGTCGACGTTTCGGTCGACCAGGGAGGCTGTATCGAGACCTGTCACCCCACCACCCACGAGGATCCGACGTATGAGGTGGACGGAGTGGTGCATTATTGCGTGGCGAATATGCCGGGAGCGGTGTCTCGTACGTCGACCTACGCGCTGAACAACACGACGTTGTCCTATGGAGTGGCCATCGCCAATCAGGGAATCGAAGAGGCGGTGGCAGGCGATCGGGCGCTGCAACTGGGGGTCAATACCTATCGGGGAGCCTGCGTACACCAGGTGGTGGCCCATAGCCTGGAGCTGGATTACACGCCGCTGGAGCAATTGGTGGAGTGAGGGGAGCGGGGGAGGATATTTTGGAAAATTTTAGTTTGAATGAAATAGAATCCATGGCGTCTGAAGTTACAGGACACGCATGGAGCCCTGCGATGGGATGCGGAATTTGAGGACCGTCGCAAAGAACCATCGGCTCCTCGCCGACTCGAACTGACGACAAGGGTATATGTCAATGTTCAACAAAGACAAGAAGATGAACTCGTCGGAACGCAAGGCTTTTCACGAAGAGGCCGTTCCGCATATCGATGCGCTCTACGGGACCGCTCTGCGGTTGACCAAAAGTGAGAGCGACGCCGAGGATCTGATCCAGGAGACGATGCTCAAGGCGTTTCGGTACTTCGACAAATACGAAAACGGTACCAACTGTAAGGCATGGTTGTTCAAGATCATGCACAATACCTTCATCAACCGATATCGGAAAAAGCAAAAGCGCAAAGAATATCTGATCGATGACGACTATCGTCCGCTGCAAGAGCGGGCGGAGGCGCCGGAACACACTCCGTTTCACGAGCACTTCGATTCGGAGCAGCATCTGTATTTCAAGATGTTCGGCGACGAAGTAAAGGCGGCGCTCGAGGAAGTGCCGGTGGACTTTCGAATGGTGGTCCTGTTGGCGGATTTGCAAGACTTCGCCTACAAGGAGATCGCCGAGATCATGGATTGCCCCATCGGAACGGTGATGAGCCGGCTGTACCGGGGACGCAGGATGTTGCAGGCGCAACTCGAGGAGTATGCGAGAGCGCAGGGCTATATCACGGGCGAAGAAGAAGAGGCGGAACAGGAGAAGACCACCAGCCTCGAGGAGTATCGAAAGAAGAAGGCCCAGGTAGGATGAGTGATCGATTGAAACGACATTTCCAGTCATGAAGGTGTGATCGTGGGTGATACGGCGAAAGAAGCGGCGATGGGTTGTGCGGATTTCGATCCTTTCATCGACGCCTACATCGATGAGGAGTTCGGCGAGCGGGAGCGAGCCGACATGGAGGCTCATCTCGGGATCTGTGATGACTGTCGAAAACGAGTGCAGGTGCAACTGACGTTCAAGCAACAGTTGCGCGAACAGCTCGGACAGGAGCGCGCCCCCGATTCGCTGCGCCAGCGGGTATTGTCGAGCCTGGACGAGGTGGAGCTGGAATGTGAGGACCGTCGTGGTGGAAGTCGTTGGGGGTCGGTGCGCCGCATTGGATGGGTGGCCGGCCCTCTCGCTGCGGCGGTAGCCTTGGTGGTGGTAGTGGTGCCGGAGTTTACGGTGGCGCCGGCGGCGAGCAGTCCCTCGCCGGTGATCGACTCCACCGTGGAGTGGCACCAGGGCAATTATCCGCTGGAGGTGACGACGGCGGACACCGGGGAGGCCACGGAGTGGTTCGAGGGCAAGGTGGACTTTTCGGTGCGCCTTCCGGAGTTTGACGACCATCGGGTCAATCTGCTGGGAGGACGGATCGCCAATATCGGCGATCGGCGTGCAGCGTTCGTGCTCTATGAAGTGGACGGCCGGCGGCTGAGCACGATCATGTTCGATGGGGAGGGAATGAAGGTACCTCGTGAGAATCTTCGGCGCATCGAAGATCGCGATATTGCCTGGCTCAATCAAAAGGGCTTCGGAGTGGCCATCGTGCAGGACAGCGGGGTGACCTATGCCATGACCAGCGATCTTTCGGAGGAACGGTTTCTGGAGTTGGTGTCGGCATCGGTGGATTAGCCCGGATAATTCATGATCATTGTACTGCGACTTCGCAGATGATGAGACCGTCGCGTTTTGCGGCGGTTCTTCGTTTCTTGGTGGTTGAAGGACGGGTACGGGACGGATAGTCTTCGCAGGGCGCGCCGGATCATTGGAGAAAGGGGTCAACAGGAGGAGCGATGGATACGTCCGATTGGGTAGTGTTGGCATCGGCGGAGCGTCTGGACCAGGCGCGCAAGAGTTGGGAGAAGACGGTATGGCCCGTGGTGGAGTGGCCTCGCGATATCGATGAGGGAGGAGATCGGCTCGAGGATTTGTTCGAAGGGGGGCGAAAGGGGGTTGCGATATTCGGAGGGGATGAGCTGGTGGGAAGTGTGGTGACGGCGTATTGGCGGCGACGCAAGTTGGGAGGACACTCTCTTCAGTTATGGCCTCTCGATGTGGGAGAGGAGACATTGGTGGCCCGGGAATTGGGCCGCTTTGCAGAGTCTAAGAAAGCGGTGCGAGCCGTGGTGAAGGGGGTGGAGGAGTGGGAGAGGCGTAGGATGGGAACGCTGAAGGTCACGGCGTCGACGGAGGCCGCAGCCTGGTACGGGTTTTCCTTCGCCGCCGGCTGGGCCTATCGTGTGGCTAAGGCTCGAGCAAAGGCCCGAAAAGGGGCGACGAGCCTGGTGGCTGCTGCGGGAGGCCTGGCGCGAGATACTCTCGTAGAGGAGGGGGGAGGACAGTTGGCGCTACGGGTGGCCGTCGATCACTGTGCGCAGGCCGACGAACAGGGGTCGATGGTGGCCTCTACCCTTGGTCAGACCTATTTCGGGCTCGGCGCAGAAGGAGAAGCAGCGGTATTGTGGCAGGAGTTGGCGACGCCGACTCTGATGCGACAGGCGATGACACCGCAGGCGTTGAAGAGGTTTCAAAGTGGGGGACGAAGTTTCGAGAGCCTTCATCTCGATACCCCACAGGGATGGGTGCTGGATGGTCGTCTCCACGGCGGGGGCGATTCCGGTATCGTCCAGGTGACCCCGGGACCGACGGTAGATCTGGTGTGGCCAAGGGGCGGGCTCGTCTCGCGTGTGCGACGCCTGGTATAAGCGGGTTGATATTGATCGTAGAGCAGGGCAGTTGTAGGTTCGTCATTGCCCAACCAATACCGAAGCTACGGATATAGGGATGACCAATTTTGAAGCGAATCGATTGCAGGTCGACTATCAAGCCGGACCTCCCGACCAGGGCGGGAGCCCATGGAAGAAGGTATTGATGGTCGGCGGGATCGGCTGTTCGGTATTGGTCCTTATCGCAGCGCTGCTTCTGGGGTTGGGGATCTTTCGGGTTGGCTCGTTCTGCTCGGCTGCCATCGATCAGACTCAGGTCGGCCAGGGGCTGCAGCTCCAGGCCCACGAGTTCGGAGAGGCGCTGCACCGCGGGGACTACGACAGGGCCTACGATATGTTACACGAGTCGACGCAAGATCAGGTCTCGCGCCAGGAATTTGTCGAGCAATTTGAGGAATATCGCTACTATCTCGATCAGAGTTCACCATTTCCCGTCGATCAGCGCATGGAGAGGGGAGATGCCGGTGTCTGTGATGCTGGAGATCCCGAGGAGTGGAACGAATGGTATCTGCAGACCGTATTTGCCGGGCCAAAGTCCGATGATGTCCTCGAACTTCGGCTGAAGGCCTATGGCCGGTTGACCGCTGATGAACAGGTCGAAGGGGTGATCAAAGACTGGCAGATGAGGGTGGAGAGCCGAACCATGGAGGACGACGATTATGCCTGGGCTGCCCGCAATTTCCACCGGGCCCTGAGCCGGGGTAATTATCAAGAGGCCCAGCGAATGGTTTCGATGTTCGGCGAATTGGAGGGGGCGGACCACGACGAATTTCTTCGACAATTGCGGCCGGTGATCAACCAGATCGACGAGTCCGAGGACTCCAGGGTCTACGGGCTCTATCCCATGAATCACGTCGATGTGGTGAGAGTGCGGTACTTGCTGGTGGGACAGGAGGGCGCCTATTTCGTGGACTACAAGGTCGATAGGACGCATCGAATCCATGACGTGGGTGAGGTGCAGGCCGCGGAACTAAGCGCCGACGAGCTGGAATTGCCGCAGGCCGAGGATGATGAGGACCTGCAAGATGGGGAGCAAGACGTGGCTGAAGAGCAGGAGGAGGGTGAAGAGGAAGCGGAGGGTGAAGAGGAAGCGGAGGGTGAAGAGGAAGCGGAGGAGGAAGAGCAGGATGGCGAGTCGACGCAGGAAGGCGGAAGCGACGACGATGATGCGTCAAATGATGCCACGGACGAGACGGACTGAGTGGCAGAGTAGCCCTGGCAGATCGTGCAAGCCGGCGTGGTAAGTTGGAAAAAAGTGTTCGTATTCAGTGGATTCGAGACGATGAGGGTCGGAAGATGAGCAAGAAGCCAGATAGCCCGGACGTTACGGAAGTGATGGGCCAACCGGAAGAAGAGAACGAAGATATTGGCGCACAATTTTACCGAGAGCATCTGCGCCAGTTGGAGAGATCGCTGGGGGAGGTGGAGATCGAGGATCACGTCCAGCTCGTGTTGAGCGAGCCGAAGAACGAGGTGATCGTCAACTTTCCGGTGCGCCTGGATGATGGACGCTATGAGTTGTTTACGGGCTATCGCATCCAGCACAACAATATCATGGGGCCCTATAAGGGGGGGATGCGTTATCACCACGACGTGACTCTGGACGAGGTCAAAGCGCTGGCGGCGTTGATGACCTATAAATGCGCGTTGTTGGAGATTCCCTACGGCGGTGCGAAGGGAGGGATTCGAATCAACCCCCACGAGTACAGTCATCGGGAAAAGGAGGCGATTACGCGGCGGTTTACCCATGATCTGGGGCATAATATCGGGCCGGACTACGACATTCCGGGGCCCGATATGGGGACCAACAGCCAGACCATGGTCTGGATGATGGACACCTATATGAATATGCAAGGGATGAACGACAAAAATGCCAAGCGCCGAGTGGTGACGGGAAAGAGTCTGGCCTCCGGGGGCAGTCGCGGCCGAGAGAAGGCCACCGGTCAGGGGGTGATATACTGCATTCAGGAGTGGGCCAACGAAAATGGGCTGCGCCTCGACGGGGCGACGTTCATGCTCCAGGGATACGGAAACGTGGGAAGCAACGCCGCCCAGATCTTGACCCGAATGGGAGCGGAACTGGTGGCGGTCCAGGATCATACCGGTGCGATCTACAATCCGGAGGGCATCTACCCCCGAAAGCTCGCCCAGTGGGTCAATGAACAAGGGGGCGTGCAGGGGTACGAGGGAGCGCAGGCGCTGGAGGCAGAGGAGTTCTGGGCGGTGGAGTGCGATATCTGCATTCCGGCGGCGCTGGAGTTGCAGATCGACGCCGACGTGGCGCAGCGCCTCAATTGCCAGGTGGTGGTGGAGGGAGCCAACGGGCCGACCACCGTCGAAGGCGACGCGGTCTTACAGGAGCGCGACATCGACGTGGTGCCCGATATCATGGCCAACGCCGGCGGGGTGGTGGTGTCGTATTTCGAGTGGGTGCAGAATAAGCGCTCCGAGCGCTGGCAGCTCCAGGAGGTGGACAGCCGGCTGCACTACAAGATGAAGATGGCCTATCACGAGATGAGAGCCTTCGCGCGGGAGCACGCAATCGACAACCGAACGGCGGCATTGGCCGTAGCACTGGATCGGGTCAACCAGGTCTATGTGGAGCGCGGCATCTTTCCATGAGCGAAGAGCCCATCAAAGTGGGAGTGGATACGGGGGGGACGTTTACGGACGTCATCAAGCGGGGAGTCGA
>SLPW01000134.1 GCA_007131755.1 Myxococcales bacterium
CGCGTACAGCGCCTCCCCCGCGACGTCGCCGTCGACGACGTGGTCTTCGAAGAAGGCCAGCCCGTCGACCTTCTGTACAATTTCCCCTACTACCGAACGACCTATCTATACGATCTTCGAAGTGCAGAGGATTGTGAGTTCTCCATCGGCGGCGGACTCCAGATCCGCAACGCCACGATCAACTTCGAGACCGCCGACGGCGAAGTGCGGCGCAGCCGCCGCGACGTGGGTCTGGTGCCACTACTCAAACTCAGAATGCGCCGCTCCCTTGGAGAGGATTGGTTCCTTGGCGGAGAAGCAGCCGGCTTCTACGCTCCGATTCGCTACCTCAATATCAGTGACACCGACGTCGTCGGCGCCATCGCCGACGCCAACGTGCTCGCCGGACGCAGGATCGACGAGCACACCAACGCCTATCTCACCATTCGCTATATCGGTGGCGGCGCCGAGGGCACCAGCGACCAGCCCCCGGAGGAGCCGGGCGACGGCTTTACCAAGAACTGGATCCACGCCCTGTCGCTGGCTCTGGGCTTCGAGTATCGGTTCTAGTGCTGGCCCACCGGAAAAACTCGCTCGGCGGGCCACCGGCGATTCAATCATCGCCGGAGCGCCACTCTCGGATATCGAGGGCCACGAAGACAATATGAACCACGTGGCCGCAGCCATTCTCCAGATTTTGGCGGGCACGCTCTCTCCAGTCCTGGGCGTACTCGCTCTCGCCTTGCTCTTCCATCCAGTCTGCCAGAGAGAACCAGGAGCGATAGCCGAACTCGAGATTGGGAAAGACCCCACATCCCCTCTTTGTCTTATACAGCAGGATGGCATGAACTCGGCAATGCCCGTGGAAGAAAGACTCCGGTTTTCCGAGTAAGAGTGGTTTAGAGGTGCTCGACAGAAGTCTTAAACCACTCTTCGTTGGCGGCAAGAATACCAGTGAAACTGTCCGCCATGTCCCTGCGTCTTAGATTTCCTCTATGCAACCATCATGACCTTTTTCGAGGCAACGACATGACACACAGAGAGGAACCGACGATCATTCTGCCCGGCCACGGCGAATTCTTCGACTTTGGTGGGTTTGGCGTGGGATGGAAGATCAATGGCGCCGACTCGGACGGTCACTTTTCGGTAGTCCATCATCCGATCGCCCCCTTTACGCTGGCAGCGCCGCTACATCGCCACCAAAACGAGGACGAGTATTCCTACGTCATCGAGGGAACCCTGGGAGCGCTGTTGGGAGACGACGTGGTGGAGGCCGGTCCCGGCTCCTGGGTCTACAAGCCCCGCAACCAGTGGCATACCTTCTGGAACGCCGGCGACACGCCGTGCCGCATCATCGAGGTCATCTCGCCGGCGGGCTTCGAGGATTATTTTCGCCAGATGACCCAGGTGGGCGGCGATGTGCAGGCCATCATCGGGCTCAACGAGCGATATGATCTGGACATGGACTTCGATAGTGTTCCCACCCTCTGTGAACGCTTTGGACTTCGCTATCCCGAGGGATGAGGTGGGAGCCGGCTGGCGCGCCCGGAGTACAGGACCTATGCGCCGGCCACCAATAATTGGCGCAGCTCCTCGAGATCAATGGGCTTGACCAGGTAATGGTCAAAATGATGGTCCCTGGCTCGAGCGACATCCTCGGGCAATCCGTAGCCGGTCAGGGCCACCAGGGTCGTGTGCTCCAGAAGGCCCTGGCCGTGGAGACGCCGGGCGACCTGAAATCCGTCGAGTTCGGGGAGACCGATATCGAGAAGGATTAGCTCCGGTCTCACCTGCCGGGCTGCTTCCAGGGCACTGAGGCCGTCATAGGCGACGTGAACGGTATGTCCGTCGCGCTCCATCAGAACTCGAAGTACAGTGACGGCGTCCTCGTTGTCGTCGACCAACAAGATGATGCGGTGCGGGCTGTCCCGGACTTCCTCGTCGGTCTCCGAGGCGGTCAACCGGTGCTCGATCACCGGAAGATGCACAAAAAACCGGCTTCCTGTGCCGGACCCTTCGCTGATTGCGTCCACGGCGCCATGGTGAGCCTCGACGAGTTGCCGCACCAGCGCCAACCCCAGACCCAGCCCCCCATCAGACCTGGCCAGTGGCTGGTCGGCCTGGCGAAAGACATCGAAGATATGAGGAAACAGCTCGGACTCGATACCCGTTCCGTTGTCACGCACCTCAATGGTCGCTCGCTCCTCCCCGACCGTCACTCGGACTTCGATCTTGCCGCCCCTGGGGGTGTATTTTGCAGCGTTGTCCAATAGGTTGGCCACGACCTGGACGAGCCGATTCTGATCTCCGCGAACCATCACCGACTGTTCGGGTAATGAGATATCCAACTCGTGTTCGCCGGCTGCAATATAGTGGCGAGTCATCTCTACGGCATTGTGAATGACCGCCTGTAAGTCGACGGGAACCCGCTCGAGTTCGATACGTCCCGAGGTCACACGGGCGAGGTCCAATAGATCGTCGACCAGGCGCGTCAGATGCAGGAGCTGACGCTCGATGATCTCCATCGACTCCCGCAGCCCCCGCTCACCGATATCATTGTCGGACAACAGAATTTGCTGAAGATTTACCGCCGAGGAGATCGCGGCCAGCGGATTTCGAAGCTCATGACCGAGCATGGCCAAGAAGCGATCCTTATTCTCACTCTCCTCGCGCAGAAGTGCCGCGATTTCTTCGACCTCTCCCAGCGCCGCCTCCAGTCGCTTGTTCTTTTCCTGAATCTCACGACTTCGTTCGAAGAGTTCACCCTCCATCTGCGCAATATGGATGTCCTTATCCTCACCACGCCGCTGGAGTTTTACGAATTCGGTGACGTCTTCCACACGGTGGACGATATGGGTCAGATTTCCCTCGTTGTCGAAGACAGGCGCGTTCTTCGGGCTCCAGTGGCGCTCCTCGAAGCTGCCATCGGGACGACGAATATCATAGCGCTGAATGGCCATCGCGTCCGTCGCCTCCTGTTGAAGTACCGACTCCAGGGAGCGCCGCAAATTTCGAACCCCCGTGGCCATGGGAGAGTCCGGATTGTCGGGAAATACGTCGAAAATATGGCGGCCGACGATCTCTTCTTCGGTAGTCATCGTCGCCTCCAGATAAGCATCGTTGGCAGTGACGATGATGAGCTCCCTGTCGACGACGAGCAGAGGTGCCGGCGCCGCCTCAAATAGTCGTTTGTAATTCACCGAGAACCCTCACCTCAACGGGGAGATATTGCTACGTCTCGAGCACAAGACGTTATCATATTCGGTGCCCCAAAATTAACACCGTCATTGGTGAGCCCAAATCATTTCATAGGCCCTCCGGTAGGGATGGAGCCTCTGAGATATCCCAATTATTATATCTGGCATGGGCCCCCCGCTAAGACGCCGCTGTCGACACTCCGATGGCCCAATAACAACTGCGAAGGCCGGACCTGGGCAGGGGCCGGGAAGCTGATGCCGACGAAAGTCGATCGCTCCCGAGATGAGAGTGTGATCTACCTTGATCGGTTGTAGGACTCAAAGTGGTCGAGGCTACACCCTGGCCCTGGCCCGAGCCCTGTCCCCGGCCCGCTATTATTTCGCGCCGTCCAAGAGGGTTGGGGTCAATGGTGACCACG